>CAZSOG010000143.1:0-8535 GCA_964607555.1 uncultured Pirellulaceae bacterium
ACCTTTTTTCAATGCTACGGAAACGCGAACATGGGTCTGATTCGTTGGCTGCTGTGGGGGCGTGGATACGGTTTGAGGGAACTCGCGCGACGCCTTGATATGGACCCGCGGGACCTGCGCCGATTCCAACCCGAATACCGACGGTTTACCATCCCGAAACGAACTCAAGGGTATCGCGAGATCCTTGCGCCGAACGACGCCACCAAGAAACTGCAACGCCGGATCCTGCGAAGACTGCTGGCCCGATTGAGAGCGCACCCGGCCGCGACCGGTTTCGAACGTGGCCAGTCGATCGTCACGAACGCGCTGCCTCATCAGGGCCAGGCAGCGGTGCTCCGTTTCGATCTGGTCGATTTCTTTCGCTCGACGACGTCACGACGCCTGCAGCAGTATTTCCACCGTATTGGCTGGAACCGTCGCGCCACCCGCATACTGCTCCGCCTCTGCATCTACCAAGGCGGTTTGCCGCAGGGCGCGCCGACGAGTCCCCGGTTGAGCAACCTGGTCAACTACCGGCTCGATGCGCGTCTGGCCGGCATGGCAACCGCGCTGGGCGCCGTCTATACACGCTATGTCGACGACATCACGTTTTCTCTGTCGGAGGAGCGCTCGGAGGATGACGGATCGAACGAGCCACCCGGTCCTGCCGTCGGCCAGGCAGCAGCTTCGACAAACGAGCCAGGGATTCTCATCGATATGATCCCGTCGATTGCTCAACGGGTGGGATACCTGAAGCGTTTTGTGCGTCGTGTGGCGAACGACGAAGGGTATCGAGTACATCGGCGCCGCAAGACAAGCGTTCGTCGTCGCCATCACTGCCAGATCGTGACCGGGCTGGTCGTCAACCAGCGCGTCAACCTGCCGCGCAAGACCCGACGCTGGTTGCGCGCCGTCCAACATCGAACCGACCGGGCACGAACCGACGCGTTCGACGTCCACGCATCGGTCGACTATGGTCGCCGCAAACAGCCGACCCTGACGCCAGCCCAGTTGGCCGGCTGGCGCGCCTTGCAAGCAATGATCGACAAGCAATCGCAATAGTCAACTCACCGAGACAACAGCACGCGTGGATCGTTCAATGCAGTGTGAGAGTCCACGTCCTACGGGCGTGGTGCACAATCACTGGCGCCACCCAGACTAGCTTTAGCCCACGAGACTTCTTCACCAACCGCACACGGCGGTTGGGGGCGCCCAGCAATAAAGCGAGACCGCGGAACACTGTCCACTGCAGATAGCTCAGGCGTTACCAAAATGCACTGATGTGCTGGAAGGTGGTGGATCGAGTGAAAAGAGGGGGCAAGAATATGAAAACGCTGAAGGCCAGGTGGTGTCGGTGGTGATTTGGGAGTGACGAGGGAGAATGGGAACGACGAATCACACGAATCAAGAGAATGTGAGCGCACTGGATAGACGTTTCCCGGAATTCAGACAAAGGAGACTAGTGCCGGGAATCGGAATGGACGCCCCACCAAACGCCGTGCTTGCGCAAGTTAACATCGCACGCAGGTGCCGGACGCGTGGTTGTGGTCTGCTGCCTCCGCTCGAGACCTAATGGGCCGGAATCTGTTGCGCTTGAGTCAAGTTTTTCGCATCGGGCTTGCCCTGCATGGTCCCTTAATTGCGGTTTGCAGCGCTAGTCATTTCGGTGTTGCTGCTCCTCGAGGACACGTTCCAAGACCGCATCCCAGCGTGCCAGACATTTTTGCAGGCTGAAGCGATCATTCACTTCGCGCGCGTGGCTGCCCAGTGTGACGCGTAACGTGGGGTCGCCGAGCAGACGTGCCATGGCCGCCGCGAGCGCCGCGACATCGCCGGCGGGAACGAGCAACCCGTCGACTTCGGGGCGGATGATCTCGGCCGGTCCGCTCTGGCAGTCGAAACTGACGACCGGAAGACCGCAGGCCATGGCCTCCAGCAGGCCGACCGGAAACCCCTCGTAACGCGATGACAGAACGAACAGACTGGCCCGTGCCAATTCGGGATGCGGGTCGTCAACCCAGCCCACCAACTCGACGCGCCCTTCCAGACCGTACGTGGCGATCAACGCCTCCAAGACGCCACGTTCGGGGCCCTCGCCCAGAATGCGGAGTTTCCAATCCGGCCAGTCCTTGGCGATCATCGAGAACGCTTCGAGTAACAGATCAAAGCCTTTTTGGGGAGACAAGCGTCCCATGGCCAAGAGCGTGCACGCGCGCTGGTCGCACGGCGGGCAACTCCAATCCTCGGGCAATGCCACGCCGTTGGGAATCACAATCGTCGCGCGCATATTCCAGCGATTTCGCATGTAGTCCGCGATATCCTGTGTCAGGGCGACGGCAATGGCCGCGTGGTGGTAGTTGCGGCCGCGCAACCACTCCCAGACTCGCGGCAGCGGCTGGTGACGTGGGTCGTTATGTTCGGCGATCACGACCGGCACGTTCAGGCGGGCGCATGCCAGCAGGCTCATCACGTTCATTCGGTCGGTCGCGCTGATGACACATGCGGGTTGTATCTCGCGCACGGCGCGCCGCAGTTGACGCAGTCTTCGCATGTTATCAGCAACCGCCTGGGCCCGGTTACGTGACGTGCCCATCAGGTCGAGGCCCACGCGACGGACCTGAGGGTCGAGCGGATAATAATCGGACGCGACCGAGTCGAGTGTGATCAAGGTAACGGCATGGCCTTGCCGTGCCCAATGGCTGGCCAATTGCGCGGTCACTCGCTCGGCTCCCCCGCCGTGCAATGCATGGATGATGATGGCAATGCGCTGGCGTGTTAACGGCATGGTTCACCTGTGCGAAAAAAGGTAGCGTTTCAGGGCCAAAGGCCGTGAATCGGTGCTCTTACTATTAATCTTAGAGGCTGTCACAAAACCGTCCCGGCAGGGGCGTCCATCCGCTGCTTCGACGGACGTGGACGACGACCGTACATCTTGGCAACCGGGGTTTCGGGACGCGTTCCTCCGGTTCCCCACGCCCGCCCCTTCGCGTTCACCGGGTCGACCGTTACGATACCGGATGGTGGCACTTGTTGCCATACTGAATAACTCAAGCGGAGGAGTCCGGAATATGCGTATGTGGCTTGCTTTTCGAGTTTGGTGGAGAGTGTTGAGTAAGCGGGAATTTGCCGAGGAGGTTGGCCAACTTATTGACGGTGCGGGAGGGCCGGCAGCGCGGCCCGAGCAAACTCAGCGGCCGGCGAAGCCGAGTCCACCGACGCGTCCCGCGGCACCAGCGCGCAGCGACGCGATCACGTTGCTCGGGGCGTTACAGCGCGAAGCGCGGTTCGTCGACATGGTCAAGGAATCCCTGGATAGCTACTCGGACGCGCAAATTGGTGCTGCCGCGCGCGATGTTCTGCGCGACTGTGGCACGGTGCTGGACCGGATGTTCCAATTACAACCGGTGGTCGACCAGCCGGAAGGCACGGCACTCGAGGTCCCGGCGGGCTTTGACGCGGGGTGCTATCGATTGAGCGGTCAAGTCACGGGACAGCCGCCCTATCAGGGTCGGCTGGTGCATCACGGCTGGAAGGCGGCAATATGCGAGTTGCCACGCTGGACCGGCAAGGCGACGTCACGCTCGATCATCGCACCGGTGGAAGTGGAGGTCACGGCGGCGGCCGGTTCGAAGGGAGGCGAACAATGACCGGGAAGTACATCCTGGGTATTGATCTAGGCACGACGAACTGTGTTCTGGCCTATGCGCCGTTGGACGCCGACCAGCCTGAAATCGATCTCATGGCGATCCCCCAGCTGGTGGACGCGTCGGTGGTCGAATCACGCGACGCGTTGCCGGCATTCACATACATGGGGGCCATGCACCAGTGCACGGGTGGCGTGCTCGATCTGCCGTGGGCCGAGGGGCGTTCGTTCGCGGTGGGCGAGTTCGCGCGGCGCAGCGCGGCCGAGGCTCCCGAGCGGACGGTTGGCGCCGCCAAGTCATGGCTTTGCCACAGTCGAATCGACCGCCGCCAGGCGATCTTGCCATGGAACGCGCCGGACGAAGTGCCGAAGATCTCACCGGTCACCGCCGCGCGTTACTACCTGGAGCATCTTGTCGCCGCGTGGGAATCCGAACATCCCGAGGCGGTGGTGGCCGAGCAGATCGTGGTCTTGACGGTACCGGCGAGTTTCGACGCGGCGGCGCGCGAGTTGACGCGTGAAGCGGCGATCGCGGCCGGGTTGCCCGAGGATCTGATCCTGATCGAAGAGCCGCAGGCGGCCGTGTACGCCTGGATGGCCGCACAAGGCGATCGTTGGCGCAAACACCTGCGCGTCGGCGATCGTCTGCTGGTCTGTGACGTGGGCGGTGGCACGACCGATCTGACGCTCGTCGGGGTCACGGAAACGGACGGCGAATTGACGCTGCAACGCGTGGCGGTCGGTAATCACCTGCTGGTCGGTGGCGACAACATGGACCTCGCGCTGGCCCACCATGTCGCGGAACTCTTTGCTGAACAGGGCATGTCGCTCGATCCGTGGCAGACGGTTTCGTTATGGCATGCGTGCCGCAATGCGAAAGAGACGTTGCTCGCCCCCGACGGACCGGCGACGCATTCGATTTCCATTCTCGGGCGTGGTAGCCGGTTGATTGGTGGAACCGTCTCGGTCGAGGTTCAGCGTGACCATGTCACGGAACTTCTCCTTGACGGCTTCTTTCCAGAATGCACGCTCGGCGATCGGCCGCGGCGGCGGGCCGCGTCCGGGTTTCGTGAGATCGGGCTGCCGTACGAGCAGGACACGGCGGTCACGCGTCACCTGGCCACGTTCCTCGAGGCCCATGCGACGAGTGAGCGCGCGGCGTTGCCAACCCACGTCTTGTTCAACGGCGGCGTTTTCAAGGCCGACGTGCTACAGGATCGCCTGTTGCACGTGCTTGGTCGGTGGGTGGATGATGCAACACGGCCCGCGCTGTTGGCGGGCGAGCACGATCTGGATCATGCCGTCGCCCGTGGTGCCGCCTACTACGGCTGGGCCAAACAGCACGGTGGTGTGCGGATTCGCGGTGGCGTGGCACGGAGCTACTATGTCGGCATCGAAACAGCGGGGCTGGCGATTCCTGGCGCCGCGCGCCCGCTGCGGGCCTTATGCGTGGTTCCCTTCGGCATGGAAGAGGGGACGCGGGTCGATGTCCCGTCGGGCGAGATCGGGCTGCTGCTGGGGCAACCCGCACATTTTCGGTTCTTCTGCTCGGCCGTGCGCAAGCAAGACAAGCCGGGGGACGTGTTGTCACAGTGGGACCCGACGGAACTGGTGGAAACCGATTCACTCGAGACTACCCTGTCCGCCGACACGGCCACCGACGAACCGTACGTGCCGGTCCGCTTCCAGTCGAATATCACGGAACTGGGCGTATTCGAGCTCTGGTGTGTCAGCACGCAGACGGATCAGCGGTGGAAACTTGAGTTCAGCGTGCGTGATGACGCGGACGAGTAACCAGCCGCCGGCGCCGCGGGAAACAGGCAAGGAGCAAAGGATTGGTTACGCAACCGGTTGATTTCGATCCGCTGATCGACCAACGGCCGGCGCGGTTCGTGGTCGGCATTGATCTGGGCACGACGAACTCGGCCGCCGCCTATGTTGACACGGATGTGTCTGCATGGCGTGTCAACGTGTTGCCGATTCCGCAGTTAGTGGCCCCCGCCGTCGTCGAGGACCGCGAGACACTGCCGTCGTTTCACTACGAGGCATCGGCGGGCGAGGCGGCCGGCGGGGCGTTGCGGTTGCCCTGGAGTCGGGAGGACCCCGAGTATTCGGTGGGTCTATGGGCGCGCGAGCAAGGGACGAAGGTTCCCGGACGCCTGATTTCATCCGCCAAATCGTGGCTGTGTCACGGCGGCGTGGATCGTACGGCACCGTTGCTTCCCTGGCAGGGCGCGGCCGATGTGACCCGCTTATCACCGGTGGAAGTGAGCGCGCGGATTCTGCGGCACGTGCGCGCCGCGTGGGACCATCGGTTTCCCGATTCCCCGTTGCATGAGCAGGATGTTGTGCTCACGCTGCCGGCCTCATTTGACGAAGTGGCGCGCGAGCTGACCGTGCGCGCGGCGCGGTCGGCCGGGCTGCCGCGCGTGGTCCTGGTCGAAGAACCGCAGGCCGCATTCTATGCGTGGGTTTACAATCACCGGGCCGACTGGGCGTCGCGCGTGGCGCCCGGCCAGACGATTCTCGTGTGCGATATCGGCGGCGGAACAACCGACTTCACGCTGATTCGAGTCCGCGCGAGCCAGAGCGCGGACGACCAGCGCGTGCAGTTTCATCGCGTGGCGGTCGGGAACCACTTAATACTTGGCGGGGACAATCTCGATCTGGCCCTGGCACGCTACTTGGAAAAACAAATCACCCGGGGAGACAAGCTACCGGCCACCCAATGGGACGTCCTGGTACGCCGTTGCCGCCGAGTCAAGGAACAGATGCTCGGACCCGACGCCCCGGACCGTCTGACCGTGCAGCTGCCCGCGCCCGGCACGCGCCTGATCGGCGGTGGGGCGCGCGCCGAGGTGGAGAGGGATGCGGTACGGCAGACCCTGCTCGATGGGTTCTTGCCATGGGTCAAGCTCGAGGAAAAGCCCAGGTTGCAGCGATCGGGATTCCAGGAATTCGGTCTGCCGTTCGCCACCGATCCTGCCATTACTCGGTATCTGGCCGAATTCCTGCTGACGCACCGTGAGCAAGCGGGTGGTCCGGGCGAAACACATTCCGCGCGGCCCGATATCGTCCTGTTCAATGGCGGGTTCTTTGCTTCGCCGGTGCTGCGGCAACGGCTGATCGATGTACTTGCCGGCTGGTTTCAGACGCCGGGCGCGGAATCGTGGACGCCGCGCGTGTTGGATAATGACCGGCTCGATCTGGCCGTGGCGCGCGGTGCCGCATATTACGGAATGGTGCGACGTGGGGAAGGCGTGCGGATCACGGCGAACCTCGCACGCAGTTATTACGCACAGATTGAGAGCGATACTCCCCAGGCGGTGTGTCTCATGCCGGGTAGTACCGAACCGGGCGAGGACGTGGAAGTTCCGGAGCGTGTATTCAAGTTGCTGATTTCCCAGCCGGTCGAGTTCCCGCTGCTTGTATCGAGCACACGTTTGACCGATCGGCCGGGCGAATTGGTCGCGATCGATCCCGAGCAGATGCGACCGTTACCGCCGATCCGGACCGTACTGCGAACGCAGCGCCGCCGGGAGACCGGCACGATTCCCGTCCGGCTGCATGCCCGGTTGACGGAGATCGGCACGATTGATCTGTGGTGTGCCCAGATCGACAGTGAGCGGACCTGGCGGCTCCAGTTCGACGTGCGCTCGGCGACACAGACGGACCGCGAGGCACGGGTATCGACCGGCGACGCGGAGGGAGTGCTGGACGAGTCGGTTTGGGACCGCTGTCGGTCGCTGTTGGAAAGTGTTTTTGGTGACCGGGCCGAACAGGCTCCGGATCGGTTGATGAGGCGTTTGGCGGACGTGCTGCAAACGCCGCGGGGCCGTTGGCCAACCCCCCTGTTGCGGCGGATTTGGGAGACACTGATGGAGTTGGAAGCGGGCCGTCGCCGCAGCCCGGTGTGCGAGGCCCGTTGGCTGAATCTCTTGGGATTCGCGCTCCGGCCCGGCTATGGACTGGCGGTCGACGACTGGCGCGTCGCGGAAACGTGGCGGCACGTGCAGGGCAAACTCGTACATCACGCGCCGGCCGTGCGGAGTGAGGCGACCGTTCTTTGGCGGCGGATCGCGGGCGGACTGTCCAAAGGGCAGCAACAGGCGTTGGCCGATCCACTGTTCGCGGCCGCACGCAATCTGCAGCGGCGCTATACGAAAGGGGGACGCGGCGAGGATATCTCGATTCCCACCAACGAGTTGGTCGAGGTGTGGCGTTTGCTCGGCTCCTTGGAATTGCTGGACGTGCCGCGCAAGATCGAGCTGGGTGATATTCTGGTGGCACTGCTGCCGAAACGCAAGTTGGAAAAAACGCGTGCCGCCGCCATCTGGACACTTGGGCGTTTAGGCCAGCGCGTGCCCGTTTACGGGCCGCTCAATACGGTCGTGCCCGGCCAGGTCGCCGAACGCTGGCTGGAAGCCATGTTGCGGTTCGCGCGGTCGGAGTCCATTGGTCCCGCATCGATCATGCAAATCGCACGGCGCACCGACGACCGCTACCGCGACCTGTCCGAACCACGCCGCAAGGAAGCCGTCATGTGGTTGGAGGACCGGAACGCCGAAGTTCATTTGATCGAGCTGGTGCGTCAGGGCGGGCAGCTGGACGCTGGCGAGCAACAACAAATATTTGGCGAGTCGCTCCCGATCGGACTACGGCTGGAATGAAAAATATCGCCGCTGGCGGGAACGTGGTAGGTTTGCGGACGGGAGGTGTGCGCGGGTGCGGGACGCGAGTAGTGCAGGATCATCCGCTCTACCGGGATGAATCCGCCCATGGGCGGACGGGACCGGCGTAGGCTGTTGAAAAGTCGCTATTGTAGCGCAATACGTTTCTTCCGGTTTTCCTGTCGTTGGTCAGCAGCCAACCATTTGGAACATACAGAGATCTTTCGAAAGGCCTTGGCCGAA
>CAZSOG010000144.1:0-8511 GCA_964607555.1 uncultured Pirellulaceae bacterium
GCCGTTGGCACCCCCGGCTGAGTTTTCCGCGCGGTAACCGCGCGGCATGACCGATCGCCATCGTACGCAGCCGATCGGTTACGCGCCGGACTCTGACTCTGCCACGCCACGCCGTGCCGGAACCATCGCCGCGCGGCAAATCCCTTCGCGGTCCCGTGATGCCGTGCGACTAAGTTTCTTGCACGCGTTGCCTGTTTCTTGAGCAGTCGAATCTGCTCGGATCGGAGACCGCGTCTGGGTCAGTAATCTTTGTGTTCTGTAACCTGTGTTGGGGCAGTTAGTTACGTATTGCATGCCGGCTTGTGGAGAATGTCTGATACAGTGTGGTACGGCGATTGCGGGTGCCTTGCAGCCGGGTTGTTGTCGCGATATCACGCGACCGGGCGAAGGCGCGACCGTCGTGGATTAAGAAAATGAGCCGGTTTCTGGGAGGCAATTGAACTCGATGAGTGGGAACGTGTTGAAAACAAGTGTGTTGATTGCGGCGATCATGGCCGCGGGAATCCTGGCGGTTGGTACGGGGATAGCTCGAACAGCACGGGCTGACGAGTCAACGGAAATAGCGGGTCCGGCGGCCGGTGCGACCACCGATGCCGCGGCGCAGCCGGTCGAGGAAGTGGCGTGGCCAACGGATCACGAGTTGACGTATGCGATCGACAATGTGGTTTTGTTTCTTGCGGCGGTTTTGGTGATTCTGATGCAGCCTGGTTTTGCTCTCTTGGAAGTCGGGCTGAACGCGGCCAAGAATGCGACGAATATTCTGTTTAAGAACTTCATGGATCTTTCAGTTGGAGTTTTGCTGTTTTTTGCCATTGGCTACGGGTTGATGTATCCGGGCGATACCGCGGCGGGCAAGTGGATTGGGTTCGCGGGGTTTGGGATCAGCGCGACGCCACCGAGCGAACTTTCGCCGGGCACGTTGAATCCGCAGGTTGATTTTCTGTTTCAGGTGGCTTTCGCCGCAACCGCCGCGACGATTGTTTCGGGGGCCGTGGCGGGCCGGATGCGGTTCGTGGCCTACTTGATCTACAGCGCCGTGATCACGGGCCTGATTTATCCAATCAGTGGTATGTGGACTTGGGGCGGTGGGTGGCTCACCGCCGCCGGGTTCCACGATTTCGCGGGGTCGGTCATCGTGCACTCGGTGGGCGGGTTCGCCGCGTTGGCCGGCGCGATTGTGCTGGGGCCCCGATTAGGCCGTTTTCCCAAGGGTAAATCGATGGCGATGCCGGGGCACAACTTGGCGTTCGCGGCGCTCGGCGTATTCATCTTGTGGGTGGGCTGGTATGGATTTAATCCCGGCAGTCAGTTGGCGTTCGCGGGCCAGGCGAACACGGACGCGACCATGATGATCGCGGTCAATACGACGCTGGCAGCGGCCGCCGGCGCGGTTGTCTCGATGGTCGTGGCTTGGGTATTGTTCAAAAAGCCAGACCTTACCATGGCACTCAATGGCGCGCTGGCCGGTTTGGTCGGCATCACGGCGAATTGCGACTGCGTGACGAACGTCCAGGCCATCATCATAGGTGCGGTTGGCGGCGTGCTGGTCATTGCCGGGGTTATGCTTCTGGATAAATTGCGTATCGACGATCCCGTGGGCGCCTGGCCCGTGCACGGACTATGCGGCGTTTGGGGTGGTATCGCGACCGGAATCTTCGCCGACAAATACAGTCTGGCGACCCAGATCGAAGGGACGCTCGCCATCGCCGCTTGGGCCTTTGTCACCATGTTCGCGCTCTTTTTCGTGGTTCGCTTGCTGGGTATCTTGCGGGTGTCCCAGGAAGACGAGATCATCGGCTTGGATATATCAGAGCATGGTATGCACGCCTATCCACCGTCCCTGGTGGTCGACACGTACACCGCACCTTCGGGACATGCTTACGCGGCATCGGTTGGTGATCATTCGTGAGAGCACCGGACCGCCTGATCGGTCGTTGAACCCCGGTAGACCGATCGTGGCCGGATGAACCAGAAGGAGCCCTCGCGTCATGGGTAGGCAGCCTCCCGATCTGCCCATGCCGAGGGCGTTTTTTGTTCTTGAAGCATGGTGTTGGACTCGCTCCGGGGCCAGGTGGTAAACAGACGATGTTTGCGGTATTCTCAACGGCGGTGATGCATCGTGCGGGCGGAAGTAGCAAACAACACGTACGTGAGGTTGATCTGCCATGAAGCTGATTATTGCGATCGTTCAACCGAGTCATCTGGAGGCAGTCAAGGAGGCGCTGAACGAGGTCGAAGTCGTGCGTCTGACAGTGATGGATTGTCAGGGATTCGGACGCCAGAAAGGACAATCCGAGGTCTATCGCGGCCACGAATTCACGATCAATCTGCTCCGCAAGGTCCAGTTGCAGATCGCCGTGAACGATGAATTTGTCGAGCCGACCATTAATGCGATCCTCAAGGGGGGCCGCACCGGGGAGACCGGCGAAATTGGTGATGGGAAGATCTTCGTCCTGCCCCTGGAAGACTGCCTGCGGATCCGCACTGGGGAACGCGGACCGGAAGCTATTTGAGGGGAAAATAAGAAATAAGAAATTAGAAATTAGAAATAAGAAATAAGGTAACAGTCTAGCCGATTGCGGCCAATTGTCGGGTCAAGGACCCCCACGGGCTTGCCCCGTGGGTGAACGAGTCTCGTCAGCTAGAGTGCGAATGCCAACAGTTCTCCCTCTCTCCCCAGCCCCGCCGCCTTCGGCGGTGGGGCTGGGGAGAGAGCGTTGGCGTAAACCAGCCTTTTTAGCCCACTCGACTCCTTCACCAACCGCACAAGGCGGTTGGGGGCGACAGAGCGCAAGAAATCTTGCCCAATCCCAATTCTACGGTTCGTATGCTTCGCTGAACGGACTGCGTCCGCGCGGCATCCACTTGGCCATGCCGATACCCAGGAAATACAGAAATGTCAAAGGGACCGCCATCAAGAGCATGCTCATCGGGTCCGCGGGTGTGAGCAGCATGGAGATCACCGCGATTGCCACGACCGCGATCCGCCATTTATCAAGATACGCTTCGACGCTAAAAACGCCGATTCGGTTCAAGAAGAGCATGACCAGCGGCAGTTGGAATGCGATGCCAAACCCGAGCGGCAGCATCAGCACGAAGCCAATCCACTCGCTGATCCGCAGCTCGGATTGGATCCCCAACGCGCGGTGAAAGCTGAACAAGAACGCCAGCACAAACTTGAACGCAAAGAAAAACGCCATCGCCGCGCCCAGCCAGAATAGTATCATGCTGATTGGCAGGAACAGGTACACATAGCGCTTCTCGTGTGGGTAGAGGCCGGCCGCGACGAACGCCCAGATCTGCCAGAAGATATAGGGACTGGCGATGATCAGACCCGAGATGAACGCCGCCTTGAGCCAGATCATGAACGGTTCTTGCGCGCTCATCGCGTTCACGTCGGCCTTCGATGGTTTCCAAATGCGCGTCTTGACCATCTCCTGACTGGGGGGCGGCACCGCGCTGGATGACGCCGCCTCCGCAACGTCCGGCGGATTGGTCCCGTTGGCCACCGCTGCCAGCCGCTTGAGTTCCTGCACCTCGATCAGCGCATCCTCGAAGATCAGGCGGTGGTCCTTCATGTATTGTTTCAGATCGTCGGGGACCGTGTCGCCGTATAGCCGTGTTAACTCTTGTTGCGCGAGAATCTCGCGGTGATTCGTCAACGCCTGTTTCAGGGGCGTCTGAATCCACCGCACGACGTAGTTTGCCACCAACAGCCCGAGCAGAAACCCGATGACAAGACCAATGACGGCGCGAAACAGCGAGCCACGCAACTCTTCCAGGTGCTCTCCGAAGGTCATGGTAGTCCCGGCGAAGAGATCTTCGTTTGGCAAATCGGATTTGGAAGGCTGAACCATGGCATGGCCCCTGTAACGAAAGAGGAGTTTCCACGAGACACAATGATTCCACTCGTCGAGTGGACGGTCCAGCGGTGACGAAGGCCGACTCGATTGCCTCACCCCGATGGCCAACGCCGTGTGAATCAGACGAAGGGCATTTTGCCGCAGCTGGGGGAGTGGTCGGAATCCCGCAAAGAGCAACCGCTCTTTATCATAGCAGCCGCCCCGGTGGAAAACAACCGAACGTTGGCGAGCGTCCCACAAGCCGCGAACGCCGTACGCAGCACCCTCTTCATTTCCCGAGAATCCGCATAGAATTCAACATTATAATTACGGGTGACCGAACGCGGGAGGCCCGCAACCACAAGGGAGTACGCCCTTGTTCCGCAGCGCTCCCGTTGTTCGCTTCGAAACATGCGCGCACGGCGCGCGCATGTGGCAGCCTAAGAATCTAACTTGCCGTGACCAATCAAGGAGTTCTGCACGATGATCCTGGACTATCCCTTGCGTTTTCAACCTATTCTTCGCCGCTACCTCTGGGGCGGCCGTCGACTTGCCACGGTCCTGGGCAAGACGCTGCCGGAAGGGGATGATTATGCGGAAAGCTGGGAGATCGTGGATCATCGAGCGGACCAGAGCACGGTGGTTGCCGGTTGCTTTGCGGGCTGGACCCTGGGCGACCTTGTGCGGCAGCACGGCGCGGCACTCTTGGGACGCCATCATCCCCAGCCGCAGTTTCCGCTTCTGTTCAAATTCCTCGATGCACAACGCGATCTGTCGGTTCAGGTGCATCCGAATGACGCGCAGGCAGCTCGCTTGACACCTCCCGACCGCGGTAAGACCGAGGCCTGGGTCGTCCTGTATGCGGAACCGTCGAGTCGCATCTATGCGGGGTTGCAGGCGGGCGTCGACGAAGACGCCTTGCGGCACCACTTGCGGCAGGGCACGTTGGTTTCCGTGCTGCACCAGTTCGAACCGGCTGTTGGGGACGTCTTACTGGTCCCTGCCGGCACGGTCCATGCGTTGGGCAAAGGGCTGGTCGTGGCCGAGATCCAGCAGGCCAGCGATACGACCTTTCGCCTGTTTGATTGGAATCGCGTCGGGCCCGACGGCAAGCCGCGGCCCCTGCATATCGATCAGGCCCTTGCGGTGATCGACTTTGAGCGGGGGCCGGTCGGACCGGTTATGCCTCAAGTTACGGCACGTCCGGACGTCGAACGTCTGGTGAACTGCGACAAATTCGTCCTGGATCGTTGGCAGTTGACCGACCCGCAACCGCTCGGTGGCGACCAGCGGTGTCATTTGGTGGCCGTGCTTGAGGGTGCCACACGGGTCGACCGAGACGCGACAGGGAATCTGCTCGTCTGTGGTGAAACAGCCCTCGTGCCGGCCCAGGCCGGTCCGATCAACGTCTCCCCGGACGGCGGCGCCGCCACGCTACTCGACATCTGTCTGCCGTAACGGCGGCTACTGCAATGCGGGCGGCGGCACCGCGTCCCCGGCGAGTTGACGCTGTTGGGCGTCGCGCCGATACGTACCGTAGAACGGTGCGTTGGCGTCCAGCCAGATGACCAGCCGGCGGAGTTCCGCGGCGGGTATCTTCAGGTGCGGCTGATGGTTGTCATCCGCCAGCACGTTGAGCAACCGACTTTCATCCGCGCCGCAATGGCCAGGGCGCGATACGGTCTGGCTAATGCTCTTGTCGCCCCACTCATACCAGCGCACGAACGGGCGCAGGCTGTCGTACGAGCGCGTGAACCGCCCGGCGGGCTGGCCGGTCAACACGGGCGCGTGAACCGGCGTGCCATTCGATGCGTGGTGACAGCCCACGCAGTACTTGTCGAGCACCGGTTGTACCAAACGCACGAAGTCCAGCGGGCGCGTGCCGTCCGGGCCGGGGCGGATCTCGGATGGTGTCCTTCGCGCCGCCAAACGCCATTTCGTCGGTGGCGTGGTACCCGGTCGTTCGTGGCAACCAACACACGCACGGCGTTCTCCCGGCTGAAGATAGGTCACGCTGCGCATGGTCTGCACGGCTCGACCGCGCACGTCAATCGCCTGGAAGTAAAGCGGCTTGCGGGCCGGTGCGCGAAAGTACGCGGATCCATCCGACTCGACCGGCACGGTGCCCAGCAGCATGCGGGCCGGTTCCGCGTTGGCAACACCAATCCGCGGCCGATTTGCAATGTGCGTGGTCTCCTTCGGCAGAATCTGAAAAATACGCAACGCGCGAATCGGGCGATCGGCCGGCAACGGCATCAGACTCCGCGTCACATCGGCCAACATCAATTCACCCGCCTCGTCGTCCGGCAGCGCGGGCTGATGCGCAATCCGAGGCGGCACCGGTCGCGTGGCGAGCGGAATCGGGCCGACCGAGCAAATCCCGGGTTTCCGATAGAGCAATTCCAAGTTGCCGAATCGATCATAATAGTAGATACCGGTCTCCGAATCGCGGCGCACGCCGGACCCCATCCCCGGCAAGGCATCAAAGCTGAAAGCGACCAGATAGAAGTCTTCCGAAAGCGGCCACGGGCTGTGAAAGAAACTGTGTGGCCAGCCTTCGGAGGTTTCCGGAAAACAGACCTCCGGTGTCAGACGCTCGAGTGAATCGAGCCGGTCTTTGCCAGTCGTTGGATCAAGGCTCACGCGCGCTGGGTCAAGCAATACCAGCGAGCCACCCACGTTCGCATGATGCGCGCCGGCGATGAATGCGATCCGGTTGGAGTTTGGGACGGCGCGCGGCTGATAACAAGCACTCACGTCTCTGGTGTAGTTGCCGAACAATGCGACCGGGTTCGATCCGTCTGGGTTACTGATCCACAGCCCATGGTAGTTGGCAGCGGAGCGATCGACATAGTCCCACCGGCAGTAAACAATGCGCCCGTCGTTAAGTATCGACGGATGCCATTCGTTTGTCTCGTGCCACGAGAGTGTTTCGATGCGGCCGTTGTTCGGATCCAGCCGGTGCAGTGTGTGGGTCGGTATCGGCTCAAACGGATTATCACATCGACAAAAACCCCCACGCCGAGATGACATGAAAGCCAGGCGGCCATCGGGCAACGGGCAGGGGTCGAAGTCGTCTTCGCACCCGAATGTCAGCTGGTGAAGATCCTCGCCATCAGGCTTCATCGCGAACAGATGGAACGAAGCACGCCGGGGCGAGAAATAGTTGAACTCGAACGGCACTTGATCGGCCGGCGGCAAGATGGTCCAGTCGATGCCGAGTTGGTGGTTTCGTGTGCTGTCCCGAACCTCCGAGAAGGCGAAATAGACCGTCTTGGCGTCGGGGGAAAGGGCCAGTGTGGCGTAGGCGCCGCGTGGCAGACGCCCGTCGACCAAGTCACGCGTTTTGAATGATCGCCCGGGTTGTTCAAGCACATAGACGCCGCCGCCCGCCAGATCGGCATAGTTGTAGTAGTAACCGATGTACTCGTGCAGCATTTGACAAATGAATCGCCGCCGCTGCATGAATACGATCGGCCGGTCCGCGACCAGCGGGTTACGCAACGCCAGATCGCGGCCAATCCACCGCAAACGGTGGTACATCCGCACGCGCCGCGCCGGCCCGAGCTTCTTCACGTTCTCGATGTCACCGTGCATCCCGCCAAGTACCGTGCGTGTATCGGCAAGGTTCGGCGCCGCGGGCATGGCCGACAGACACTCGATCAGCCGAGCGGTGCGTTGCCAGGCGGCTTCAATCGATGGGACACTACCCGGTTGACGACCGAGTCGTCTCTCCTGGGCCGCCCAGTCCGCCTCGATAGCCGCTCGGTACGCCTTGTCCAACGGGCCGGCGCGACCGAGTGGCGGCAGCGCGACCGAAATGATGACCAACGCGAAAACGACACCATGCAAACGGCGGCTCGTGCCGCCACGATTGAGACTTGGGCCGTGCCTTTCCGATTTGCGTTCGTGGTGCATGCCTGGTGCCTTGTTAAGTGCTGACGGAGATGGCCGCACGTCGGTCGTCCTACGTGTGGATGTGGTGACGCCTCACGGGGTGCAACATGAGCTGCCCAGTACGCGGTGCGGTTGAGCATCGCAATCGCTTCGTGCGCACCGACAACGGTTTCAGTACCGTTCCGTTCGTTCTACCGGACTGCGCGCCATTATGCAACATTCAGCACATTCCGGTACGCCTGCGCTCACGCGATCAGCAGTAGCGCGCAGAGCAAGACACTGAACCACTGCGCATTGCTCGCAGACGCACAAAAAAACTGTAACTGTTTAGTTGGACAGCGCCACTTTTCACATTGGGTAGTCTTGGTCACCATGAAACAACGACTTTCGACAAGAATATCTTGCCTATCTTCAAAAGTGGCGCTGTCCAATTAGCCGATTGCAGCAAATTGTCGAGTCAAGGACCCCCACGGGCTGGCCAGTAGAAAAACGCGCAGTCACTGCAGTCAGTTTTGTTGCGCGTCGAGTCGATGTGTGGCGTAGCGGATTGCCATTCTGCTTGTGTAACGCCTTCAGCGTAAGGACATGGCGCGGGACGCGACCCCAGGGTGCGCCCCGCCTCCGTAAGAACTTCGGCGGACCGACCCTGGGCTTTGGAATGCAACCGCTTCGCGGTAAAGAGGGGGAATTCGCATCCGACCATTTTCAATACCGAGACCGTTGCATCCGGCAACGTTCCGTACGCCGAAGGCGTTCTACTCCAAAGCCCAGG
>CAZSOG010000145.1:0-8473 GCA_964607555.1 uncultured Pirellulaceae bacterium
TTCGTAAGAGGCTTAACCGCAGATGAACGCGGATAAACGCGGATATCCATGGGAACGCGTCATTTTCTTGCTTTGTGTCGGACGTGGCAACGATCGCTTTTTCGACTTCGCCAACAGACACTTGGTTGCACTATCCGCGTTCATTTGCGTTCATCTGCGGTTTTCAGGCTTCCGGGTCGTGAACGGTTACGAAGATCGTTCGTGAATCATCCGGGCTAGCGTCGTTGCGGCTGATGGAAGGCTTCACGATCCATGGGTTGGGTCCGCATCAGTCCGCGAATGCGTGCTTTGGGGGCCAGGCCGTCGATGCGAATCGCCTGATCGGTTTGGTCCGTGCCGACATTGCCGGCCTGGTCACGAGCTTCCAACCGCAGGTAGACGCGTGGGGGCAATTGCGGGTCCGCGGGCCATGCGTACTCGCCGTCATTCGGCAGGGACGAGGCGATAATGGTCCAGGGCCCATCGGGCGATTCACTGAACAACAGCGTGATTGGGCGGCGTTCGAGATTCAGATCCTCGGCGCTCCATCGGATGATCAGACGGCCCGCGCGGGTGCCTTCCCCGTAAGTGGCACTGACCAGCTGGGCGACTGGCGACGTCTTATCGACGCCGACCCAGATATCGGCCGGGTCGCCACTCCGCGGTTTGGGACCGGCCAGACCGTTGCGTCCTATGATGACGACGCGGAACCCGAGGATTCCTTCACGCTCCACTTGGACATCGAACGGGCTCTGTCGATCGTCATCGGTGCCCCATAGCCGCCAGGTTTGGCCGCCGTCTTCGGTGGCCCAAAGTTGGACCTCGGCAACGCCGGACGGGCCGACGGCGTCAATGTCATAGTCGAGTTGAAAGCGGGGCGAATTGGTCATTTGGGGACGTGCACCGGGCGGCAGTTGTCCGGCCGCGGACAGCAGGCCGCCGCTATCCGACGAGACCGGACTGATGACAGGTCCGTCACTCGTGGGCATGGGCGCCGGTTGTTGGAAATCGGGTACATTATCCACGCCGCTGCCCAGCGCGACAGGTTCGGTGGTGACTTGATCACGCGCGTGTTGCTTGCCGACTTCAACGACCGAGACATGGTCACTCGCACCGTCGTGCGTCCCGGTGACGGGATAATGGGCTGGATAATTGGCGCTATCCGCATGGCGGGCGTTGGCCGACGGCCGTGGTAAAGGATCGGACGGCGTGCCGGTCGCCGCGACTCTTGGCAGGCGTGCCGTCGGCGGTGGCGGTGTGGGTTGCGAATCAGACGCGGAGCCGTGGGGTGACTGGTCTAGCATGACGGTGCGCGCCGGCGGGGCTCCAGCGGTTCGAGCCGGCGTCGAGTTCGATATGAACTCGTTCAGGCCGGCATGTGGGCTGTTGTCGCGGGGCCATGGCACGGCGCCGACCCCCGGTGAATCGAGGCGTGCGTATGACGTGCTCGGTACCGATCGAGTTGGCAACGCCGGTTCGCCCGCACGCGGCTGGCTGGCCAGCGCGGGCAACAGCAGACGCCGGTTGACGACGACTCGGTTTCCCGCGCGGTCGCTTGCTTCGGCGCGAACATTGATCGTCGGTCGCTGGGTTTCGGGCACCCAAGTCACGTGGCCGCGCAGGTGGTCTCGGCCGGCGGTGGCGGCAGCCGGGGGTACCGGCACTGGCAACCAGGGTTCCGAGGCATCTGGCCGGTACTCGATCTTGAGCGAATTCGTGTCGAGATGTGGATCGGATAACTCCCAAGTTGCAATTGCTTCGCCGCGCTGGCCCGCACGCACCGTGAATTCGCATTCCGGCTCGATCGAATCGACGATGATCTCCATTTCTGCCTGGAGCGTCTGTTGGGCGTCAGCCGGATTGTTGGCAGCGATCGTGCGTGATGCGAACCAGTAGTCACCATCACCGGTGGCGGTAAACAGAAAACGCTGGGCCGCGGGCAATTGCCGGGCATAAAGACGCCAAGTGTGGCCGGCGTCTCGAGAGACGTATAAGTGCACCTCAACCGGAGCACGCAGCCGCCGATCGACAGAAAATGGTATGGCAAACGTCGTTTGCCGCGTGACAAACGTCGGTACATGAGGTGGCGCGTTTGCCGTGCGAGACGCGGGCACCGCCGGAAACGGCTGCTGGGCGCGCACCGGAACCGTCATCGCCAGGACAGCAAGCATTGTGGCCAGGATCCAGTTTACGCGGGTGGTTGTGTTCATTTCAGACCTGCCATCGCGGCCCACCGTGAGAAAAATCGAGCGACGCCGCTGCCAACGGCCTATCTTGGTATCGGTATAGCGGATTCGGCGACTTGAACCGGGCTGTCCTGCCAGGGGACGCACGCGCCTCCGGCTTGCGCGGTTTTGGGGGCGTGGGACGCACGTTTCGAGCCGCCGGCCGGTCGATTCACGCGCGACGTTTCGTGCGATTCACAAGTTGTCCCCATGGCAACGCCAATTTGCGCGTGATCTAAGTCCTCTACCACGAACGAGTTAAACCATATCGATTGGAAATCCTGGACTCGGCGTAGGTATTGTGCATAATATTCGACGTGTTCACGTCAGGGAATCCTTGCCAACCGCTAGCGAATCGATCCGACGCGTAGTCATGCTGGAATTTCTCAGCACACCGCTTGCGAAAGCCGTAGAGTCCGTAGCTGTTCTACTGGTCCTGATGGCCGTAGGATTCTACCTTGTGCAAAGGTTTCGGGATCGCACCGATGAAGACCGGCAAACAGCAAGTGACCTGCTGACGAATTTCCGAGAAATGCACCACGAGGGTGACATTACCGAGGCGGAATTCCGAACAATTAAAACTGTGCTGGGGCATAAGCTCCACGAGGAGTTCAGGGATGAGGAGCAGGCAGGTTCGTCCGACAATTAGTGTCGCATGAATTGGTCTGGATTCCGCCGATTTTGCCGGTCAATCATCTGACTGACTTCTCCTGGCCTGGGAGGCCAGCGGCACACGAACCGTAGATTTGGCAGCTCGACGAATCGCGGACAGGGATGCCAAGGGCCCCGGATGGTTCGAGACACCTCCGATCGGCCGGCTCGAGCGACACCTAGGAATCCTAAAGCCGTGTTGGGGCGATTCACGCCAGCACGGTGTCCGTCGATCCGAAAGGAGTAGATGAATGCCCGCAGGAAAAGACTCGAGCGGTGGACGTCGCGGTGGTGGTACCACCAAGAAGAACGCATTTTGTTCCTTCTGCCGCAAGAGCTATCGGGATGTTGGCCCATTGGTCGAGGGTCCCGGCGATGTCTACATTTGTGGCGAGTGCATCGATCTCTGTCAATCGATCCTCGAACAAGAGCAGCGCCGCCGCGGCTCGACCAAACGCCTCTTTACGGAAATTCAAACGCCGCGTGAGATCGTGGCGCAACTTGACGAATATGTGATTGGCCAAGCGGCAGCCAAGAAAGTCCTGGCGGTCGCCGTTCATAACCATTACAAACGGCTCGCACTCGGTTGGGAAGGGTCCGATGTCGAGATCGAGAAATCCAATATTCTGTTGATCGGCCCCACCGGGTGTGGCAAGACGCTGTTGGCACGCACTCTGGCACGCGTCCTGAACGTGCCGTTTGCCATCGGGGACGCGACCACGCTGACCGAGGCGGGATACGTTGGCGAGGATGTTGAGAACCTGCTGCTGAAACTGCTGCATGCCGCCGATTTTGATCTTGAGTCGGCCCAACGTGGCGTGCTCTACATCGACGAAATCGACAAGATCGGCAAGACGAGCCAGAACGTTTCCATCACGCGCGACGTGTCCGGCGAGGGCGTTCAGCAAGCGCTGCTCAAGATGCTCGAGGGGACGGTCGCCAACGTGCCGCCCCAGGGCGGACGCAAGCACCCGGAGCAGCAGTATATCCAAATGGACACGACCAATATCCTGTTCATTTGCGGCGGGACGTTTGTCGGTATTGAAGATATCGTCCGCAAGCGGATGGGAAAACGGGGCATGGGATTCTCGCAGGCGGCGACCGTCGAGGACCAGTGGGACACGTCGACTCTGCTGCCCCAAGTGACGACGGATGACGTTTTGCAGTTTGGCCTGATTCCCGAGCTGGTCGGCCGGCTGCCCGTCGTTTCGGCACTCACACCACTGGACGAAGAAGGTCTGGTTCGCGTTCTCACGGAACCGAAGAACGCTTTGGTACGCCAGTACCAGAGCTTGTTTGAAATGGAGAAAGCGAAACTCTCCTTCACCGACGAGGCCTTGCGTCTGATCGCGAATCGTGCCCAGTCGCGAGGTACCGGCGCACGTGGCTTGCGCAGTATCATCGAAGACGTGATGCTCGATATCATGTACGAATTGCCGGACCAGTCCGAGGAGAGTGCGTATGTAATCGACGAGGCGATTGTCGAAGGACGCGATCAGTTGTTTCAGATCCCCAACCCGCGCACCAAGAGCGCGTGACGGACCGTGGCGACGGTTGCAAAACGGACTGCGTCGGGACGTTGGTCCGCGTCGGCGCCGAACGAAGATGGCCACCACGCCACGTCGAAACGAGGTTGCGTGACGGCTAGGTTCTCTTGGCGAGCTTGCGCAAGACGTCAATGCCCTGTTCAAGCACCTTGTCGGCCGCCGCGTACGAGATGCGAAAATGCGTATCGCGGCGGCTGAACACGTTGCCGGGGATGATCAACAGGTTGTTGCGGATCGCTTCGCTCACGAACTCCGTGCTCGTTCCCCACGGTGCTTTCGGGAAGACATAGAAGGCACCGTTGGGGCGGGCGATTTCATAGCGGTCGGCGAGGCCGTCAACGATCATGTCGCGTTTGTGATGGTAGGCCACGATGTGCTGGCTAATATCGACGTCCATGGCCACGACACCGGCCCACTGCGCCGGTTGCGGCGCGCACACGAATGTGTACTGCTGGACCTTGATCATGGCGTCAATGACCTTGCTCGGACCGTGCACGAACCCGAGACGCCAGCCAGTCATCGCGTAGTTTTTCGAAAAGCCGTCGATGACAATGGCACGCTGGTTGTATTCGGCCGCCGACACGAACGGCTGGTCATAACAGAACTGCCGATAGATCTCGTCGGAGATCAGCGGAATATCACGTTCGGCGGCCAGTTCGGCCAAGTCGCGCACCTCGTCACGTGTCGCCATCGCGCCGGTTGGATTGGCCGGGCTGTTGAGAATGATCAGGCGCGTTCGGGGCGTGATCGCGGCCGCCACGCGATCGATCGGAATGCGAAAATCGGGGTACGTATCGATCAGAACCGGCACGCCTCCGACCAGACGTGTCAATGACTCGTACATCACGAAATACGGGTCGAAGACGATCACCTCGTCACCTGGATTGACCAACGACATTAACGCCAGGACCAAGCCGCCGCTGGTCCCCGACGAGACGAATACCCGCCGGTCCGGATGGGCGTAGGCCTGGTCGATTTGTCCTTGGAGCTTGTCGCGCAGCGCCGGCATGCCCTGTGTCAATGCGTAGCCATTCTTGCCGGAATTGATGGCCTCGATGCACGCCTCCCGAACCGGCTCGGGTACGTCATAATCGGGTTGGCCAATGGACAGATCAATTGGATTTGGCATCGACCGGGCCAGATCAAACACCTTGCGAATGCCGCTGCTATCAAAGGCACGCGTACGATCGGCAATCCAGGAATCGCTCATCTGGCTCCTCAACATCCCGGGTCCTACAAACTTCGGTCCACGACCGCCGCGTCTGGCCGGCAGCCGAACTCAAGCACCTATAGTGCGCCGCTTTACGCGAAAATGCAAGCTGGGACGGGCCCGACGTGGGCGTCCCACGACGCGAATGGGCCCCGTGCGGGCGTGCCGGACCTCGAAATGCGATGTGTTGCCTTGCCTCATGCGCCCCCACGGGCAGGCGAGATCCACTTGTCTTGTGCGCCCGGCGCGGGCACCGTGCGCGGTGCGATTTCAGGCCGGGAGGCCGTGTTGAATTCCCGACGCGACGAATATTGGTGACAACCTCATCGGACACGGCATTTGAATCGAATCACGCCGCCTTGGGCAACTTTGAGTGGTTCGGTGATTTCCCATCGCAGTGTCAAGGAGTCGCCCTGATTCGTTGCTGACGTGAAGTTCGCTTTCACGCTGCACGTCTGGCTGCCCTCGACGTATTCCAGTCGTGTCGTCAGGTTGTCCATGACGGTGACGTTGCCGATCAGCTGGTCGCCCACGTTGTCAAAGCGGAGCGTGAATTCGACAATCTCGCCGGGGCGTGCGTCTTGTCGGGACGCGACCTTGCAGACACGCAGCCGGGATTTCCCGTGCATCTTGTAGACATGGACACTACTTGGTGCATTGGAACCGGCGTCGACGTGGGCGGCGATGTTATCGATCAAGATCTGCACCGCTTTGTTGCGACTCCATACGGCCGCGGCCGCCGTGTGCTGGGCCAGCCGTGCCTTTTCCGAGTTGTCCATTTGGCCGTCACGGATCAAAGTGAAGTTTTCGTAGGGCAGCAGCGCGCCCTGGGCGGCCGTGATCGACTCGCGATTCTCCAGTATGGGCGCGTGCAACCGATCGCGGAACGCGCTGGCGGTCAGAGTCCCGCGATCCAATTCAGGTTGCAACGGCTGCACGGCGGTCGTGGCGGTCTGCGCATCGCCCATCCCACGCACGCCGGTCGGCAACTCGACCCCGGCGGCCAACTGATGGCTCTCGTGTTCGAGAAGCCCGTAGACCTTGCGCACGGCAGCAAAACGGGGCGCGTACACGCAAACTCGATTCGTCGGTTCAACACGCGTTTGTCCGTCCAGCGTATCGTAATGCACGACCGCATCCTCGAGTCCCAGTCCGGCAACGCTCCAGTCTTTGTTGACGCGTACGGCGGGAATCTTGTCGCCCCCGTCACATAAGTATTCGTCTTGTGGCCAGGGCGGGCTTAGACCGGGTGGAATCCATTGATTTCGCGCCGTCGCCATGCAGGTTCCACAAGCTGTCGGCGGTGCCTGGCAGGGCAGGGCAGGGGGCGTGAACCGAGGCCCCGCGTTGGCGGAGTACAGAGTGGCTGCCTGTGGGACCTCGTATGGCAAGACGGCCACGGTGTGACTCGCCGGCTGGATCTCTTGACGCGCCGTCGCTTGGTCCGACAGCGACAACGTTGGTGCCTTCGAGCGCGCAGGCACGCCGGGCGCGACGCGGCTGACCAGGTCGCCACGGTGCGGCGGGTCCGCTTTGCCCGGCACCACGGATGCCGACTCGGCCGGCGCTAACGGGACACCTTGGCATGAGCAGAGTGTGATGCACAGCAACCCCGTCGCGATGATGCCGGCGGCGTATATTCTGTGCGCTACATGCATCGTCTGTTCGCCCATGCTCCAGTGTGTCATCGGTCATCTCTCCTGATTGGCCCCGTCGCCGTGGTGCTTGCCCTGATGTTCATTGAACGGTTGGCCGACGGCGGTGGCGTTGCATTCCGCGCCTGCCGAGCAGGTTGTACGTTGACCGCGGCTGGGCTGGGTAACCGCATCCAGGGCGGCGATTCGAACAGGAACCGGCCCGTTGTCGTGTCCGCTTGGGGTACGCGGGAGCCAATGCGCAAGATCGCCATTGGCCGTCCAAGCTCGTCCGCGACACGCAACGGGTCCTGCCGTGGCCCCACATCGAAATACCGCTGGTGTTGTGGGTCTTCACGGTGTGGCAGCGCGCCATGCGGGTCCTCGAGATAAACAACGCGTGTGATGAATTGACCACGCATCGCTAACTCCAGCTCCTCACGCGTCAGCTCGATCGGGACCGGGAAACGCGTTTCCTGCCCCCGCGGCGGGTACAGCCGATTGATGATCTCGATACTGGGAAATACCTCATGCCCTTCGTGATTGGGAATGTTGGCGACCTTCAGCCGATAGACCCGGCCGACCAGAAGCCCGACGTTGATCGGGGCCGCCCGCGGCGCGTCGAAGACACCGTCGATCGCCAACGCGATCTCCGTACCACGCGGCGCGCTGATCACGACCGGCTGAAAATAGCCGGGTAACGGGCCGCCACGCATGAGTTGCGCCGCGCCGATCGCGCCAGGTGCCATGTCGGCGCGCTGGAAATAGTGGACCGTGGGCTGTTGGCCGAAAGCGATCGACGCGCACAGGCACACCAGCCATGATAGGCTGCGTGTCGCGATCGACCGAAGGCCGCGAAACCGATTGCGTGATGCGATGATCGTGGCCACGATATGCTGTTCCTCTGCGATTGCGGTCCCGGACAAGACGGTAGGCGAAACACGCAGTTCCACGCACAATGGATAAACATGAAAAAATGTGGGAGGCGACTCAGGTAGCCGACGGACGGTCCCAGGTGAACTTCGTTCGGCGGCGACGGGAGTCGCCTCCCACATTCGGTTGCCTATCCCCCGTGCCCCTAGTGAATCTGCTGATGGGCGCTCTCGTGGGGTTGCCCATAGCGAAGTGTCGGAGAAATGCTCGGTCAATGAAGCCGCAGCACAGGCGGCGGCATGGTATAGCGGTAGCCAGGCGGCCGCCGGACGTTCCAGCCCCCCCCCCCCCCCC
>CAZSOG010000146.1:0-8453 GCA_964607555.1 uncultured Pirellulaceae bacterium
AAAAAAGTACCCTTTTTTCTAGACTGAACCCGTTTTACAGACAGACACTCGTTAGTGCCCTTATGCGCCAAAATTCGTAGCACTTGAGTCAATTTTTTGCATCGAGAACCACGCAAAGGTTGTGGACGGGGTGCCGACGGACAAGGATGTCCATCGTACACGGCACCCCGAACACGGCGGTCCCAAAGGCCACGATCACCCGGGATCCGTCAGTTGGTTGGAGGCAATGCCTTGTTAGATTCTTAGGTGGTAATACGCGCGCACCGTGCGCGTATGTTTTTCCCGAGATCTTACGCCGCAAACCCTCCTGTCTCCAGCCTTCGGTCTTCAGCCTTCAGCCTCCCGCATTGGATCGTTGGTGGTCGGACAACGCCAATGGATCACCACGCCATCAGGATCAGTGTAGCAACTCCAACATGCCTCTGCCGAAGGCCTGGCCCATTTCGTACATGATCTTCCCACTGCCAAGATAATGGTAACCACGCTCGCTGCCGACATTGTAGAACTTGGGCCAATCCGGTCCTTTCCATGTTCCGTCGTTAACCATTTGCTCAACTTCAGGGTCCCAGAAACCATGCGTTTCCACGAATTTGACCGTCTCGTGGAGTTCCGGTAGTTCCGCGACCGCCTTCTGCGCCGCCTGGAAATCGCCTTGTTTGCCTCCGACCCCCAGCTCGCCGATCACGACCGGCAAGTCAGGCGCTTTGAGATCCGCGCGGACGTCTTTGATCAGCTGTGCAAGACGTGCCGTATAGCGCGCGTATTTCTCTTGCTTCTGCTTGTGATCCACCATGTCATTCCAGCCCTGGAACCAGACCAACCCCGCTAGCTCGTAACCTTGGCTTTCGTCGTACTTTGGAAACCGCTGTTTTAGATTGTCGAGTACATCGTGCACGATTGCCAACATCTCACGGTAGTTCTCTCCATAGCGGGCCTTGATATCCTCCATCGTCGTTTCAGGATGCTTCTTGCGCATTCGCGCAAGGTCTTTTTCGAGTTGTTCATCGGAAGGCACGCCCGACCCGGGCGAAAGAAAGTCACACTTCACATTCTTGCCACCCCAACATGTCTTGATCAACAACACTTGTTGATCCAAGTTTTCGCCGATGGTCCAGCCAAACCCCAACTCAGGACCGAACTTCCAGTCGTCAACGCCGAATCCAGGTTTCAAATTGCCGAATCGATCGCCATCGTTCGTCGTGATCCACACGTCATTGCGTCGGACCCAATCGCCTTTCTTGTCCTTAAGGTGCTCGTAACGCGCGGCCGTGGATTCGTTGTAAACCAGGTACTCAAGGTTTCTGAGCGAAGCGTGTCCCTGCATGTTCGACTGGCCTGCCAGGATGAACACCTGGAGCGGTCCCTCTTCCCGTGGATGGGGGTTTGCGTTTCCAGCGGACGGTGGCACCTTGGCTTGAGTAGTGCTCGCCAACAAACTGATCAAAACCAGTACAACAAACGATCTTGGCCGTCTCATCTTGGGACTCCTCGGTTGGAATGTGCAATCACCGACGAACACCGCAGGTTCCGTATTTTAGCTGCTGTCCCGATTTCCTTCAGTA
Source organism: uncultured Pirellulaceae bacterium (assembly GCA_964607555.1). Taxonomy (GTDB): domain Bacteria; phylum Planctomycetota; class Planctomycetia; order Pirellulales; family Pirellulaceae; genus JAJSAJ01. The sequence goes on from CAZSOG010000146.1 coordinate 1,563, forward strand.
TACCCATTTCGTTTGTTCCGTACTCCCTGCCGTGATCGGTGGTCAACCGCAGTATTCACGTGTATTGGTCGACTGGAAAGGGCAAACGGATTCGATTCGACCGGGGCTCACTACCGATCTTAAGAGTTGAGGCGGTTGGATCGTTTACTCCGGTTGGAGCTCGTCGGATGCAGCAGGCATGCGGACCACGATGGCCCTGGATTGCGGCGGTCAACTGCGTATTGGCCATATCCTTGTTGCTTGCGGGCAGCTGGCGGGTGGGCCTGCGCGCCGCGCATCCAGGCCCTGAACAACTTACCGCGCATCCGGTGGCGGATCACATTCGCGTGCCGGAGCCGGATCGCACGGGTCGCCGGCGGCAGGCGACAGAGCATCAAGCGTCTGGTACCCGCACGTCACGGCCCGGCAAGTTCGACCTGGGACAATACCGCGCTCCCAAGCATGTGATCCGCATCCTGCCCCCGGTCGCCGACCGAATTGTGCTGGACCCATCCTTGGCGGAAACGCCGAGTCTGCCAAGTCTTGCGCCGGCGGCGCCCGATTCACCGAAGGTTTTAACCGGTCGTGCCGCGCGCGCACCAACGGCACCGACCGAGCAATCCAATACGACTCTAGCGCGGCAGCCGGCCCAGTGGACGGCGGACATCGCAAGTGTTTGGCCATGGCCGTCTCGGTTAGTCTCCGAACTCGAGCCATTGCACACGGTACCGGTCATTACCCCGTGGGCAGATGAGGTCCTGGCTCAACTGCACGCGCTTCACGAAATCGACTCCTTTGCCGACCGCTCCGCCGAAGCTCACCTGGATGCACTGCAACGTCTTGAACAGCAGGTTCCCAATCTGGCGGCCGGCATCGTCGACACGAATCAGCGCGCGCGCCTGCTGCGGACGGCGTACGGGCTGCAACGTCGCCTTGCAATTTGGCGGCCGATACAGCAACTCTCGCTGCCACCGATCGTTCAAGTCTCCGCGCGGCGCGAAGAGGCCGTTGACATGCAGACTGCCTTGGAAATGGTCGACGCCAAACTGTCGCGCGTCGCGCAAGCCGATTTGTGGCAACGGTATTTATTGCTGGACGAACTGCGCGCTGCAGCGGCGGCGCCGCGCGAAGGCAAGGCCGTCCAGCGCAGCAGTTTGGCGCGGAAGATTCTGGGACGCATGAATGCTCCTGGGCTAAGTGACCAGCAACGGGCTTTTTTCGATCAGGAACCATGGCATGCGTTGTCTGGCGCGTTACGAGCGTGGGTCACCGAGCCGGTTGACTATCGCACGCTGTTGGATGACATCGAGCGATACGAATCGGCCCCCGAAGAAATCGCGGCGCGCCGACTGGCCGCGCGTTACCAAGTTCTTCGATGGTCGGCCGTTCCAACCGCCAATGCGCTGGCAAATTGGCTAAACACCTATTATCGAAACGCGAATATCCGTGTTGCCGTGACTGGCGAACTGGTGAACCGCCTGTTGCCGGATCCCGGTGAATCCCAGGAGCCCGTCAACGATATGCTGTTGGGATCTCGTGTCCTCGGCCACAGCCGGGTCTCCACTCGACTCCATGTTGTCTTGTTGCCCGATCGGTTGCGCTGGCGATTGGGCTTGGAGGCGCATGGCGAAGTCGCCTCCAACACGTCCACGAAACACGGGCCGGCCAAGTTTTACAATGCCGGTCGGGGTCAGTACTTGGCGCGCAAGCTGCTCCTGATCGATCACCTCGGGTTGCGTGCGCGACGCGCCGAGGCCGATGCGACTTCAGATGCCGACTTGACGCGACTGGAAACAGATTTCGACGGACTGCCTCTCGTGAACATCCTGGCGCGGGCGATTGCCAAACAGCAATACGAGAGTCAGGCGCATGAAGCCAAATGGCGAATACGGGACATGATTGCCGCCCGCGCTCGGGCACGCCTGGACGAAGAGGTGGAACGTCAAGTAACACAACTAAGAGACAAATTCGAGACGCGCGTTCACCAGCCACTTGTTCAGTTGGGTCTCGACCCCGAAGCAGTCGATATGCAAACGACCGAGCGACGCTTGATTGTGCGCTATCGTTTGGCGGGTGACGAGCAACTTGCGGCATTTACGCCACGGCCTCGAGCACCAAGTGACACATTGCTCAGTGTACAGATCCACGAGTCGGCGCTCAACAATACGGTCGGTGCACTCAAGTTGGGCGCGCATTCAAGCAGTTTGCGGCAGCTGTTCCAGGAGGTCGCCGATAAGTTCCGGATTCCGAATTACCAAGTGCCGGACGATGTGCCCGATGACGTGACGATTCGCATGGCGGCTATTGAACCCATACGTTTTGGTTTCGCGGAGGATCGCATTCATATTCGTTTGCGCATCGCGCGCCTTGTTGCTGACCGCCGTAGCTGGCGCAATTTCGAGGTACGGGCGACCTATGCACCGCAAACAGACGGTCTGCACGCGCGTCTGGTGCGCGATGGTTACATCAAGCTAAAAGGGTACCGACTCTCGTTCGGGGATCAGATCGCGTTGCGTGGCGTGTTCAGCAAGGTTCTGCCGAAGGAACCCGATGTTGACATCGTCGGCCAGACCCTCGGTAAGGACCCGCGCTTGCAACAGTTGATGGTCAGTCAATTCGTCATGCGCGACGGCTGGATCGGTGTTGCGTTGAGCGGCGGGGGCGCGGCACATTTGCATCTGGCCGACAACCCCGAACCCACGCACCGTTGAATTGGCGTCACTCGAGCGGGTATTTGGCTTCGTTTTTCACCATCTTCTCGCGCATCGCCGTGCTCACGTCAATGTCCAGCTCATTCGCGATTGCCAACGCGTATCCAATCACATCGGCCAGTTCGTCACGAATCGCTTCGCTCTTGCTCGGATCGTCGCATATGGTCCGCGATGACTCGGGCGTGATCCATTGGAAATGTTCCATCAGTTCGCTCACTTCGATGGCCAAGGCCATCGTCAGATTCTTGGGCGAATGATACTGCCGCCAATCACGTGCATCGACGAATTGCCGGATTCGGTCGCGTAACTGTGCCACCGTCGTTTGCGTGTCATCCATGGTCGCTCACGCGGCTTCAAAGCCAGGGAGCGTTAATTGCCGCGGCGGATGCACGCGGTGCAAATAACGCATCCGATATTGTTCAGTCAAATGAACCATCACCTCCAAAATCAACATGTCGGCTCGGTTCATTACGTGCCGGGCGCTACGACTGCCCAAGCCATTGATCATTTCTTCCAACACGTGTAAATGAAGCAACATTGCCTGCTGGGGCGTGATCATGGCTAGCGCGAACAGCTCGGCCAGGCGGTCCATTTCGTCGGCCAGATTGCCCGACCCCATGATCACGTAAGCACGTAAGAGCTCGCGGTAATGGCTGGTCAGTGGATCCGGAAGAACCGGACAGTGTGAAATGTCAGGTACGCGCGGTGACTCGGGTGCCGTGGTCGCCGCGTCGGTGGTACGGAGTTCGGTCAGGTCGAGGATCATCGCGCGCTGCTGCTTCAGCATACGACTCGCTTCATCGTGTTCAAGTTGCAGTCGATGCCGCTGGGATTGTTGCAGACGCCGATTCTCGGCGATCAGCGCGTGCCGCTCAACCGCACGCGCCACCTGCCATATCAGCGTGCGCGTCGTCGTCGTATTCACGCAGATGTAGGCGTCCGCGCCCGATTCGAAGCTGACCGTCGCCATTTCTTGTTCACTCTGATCGCCCAGAATGATGATCGGCTGGGCCTCGCTCGTCCCGGCGCGAATCGCATCGACAACTTCCAGGGCGTCCAGCCCACCAATCTCGTGACTCACCAGAACCGCATCGTAGAGTTCGTCGCGCAACCTCGCCAACCCCTCCGTGATTCCCAGCGCCTCGTTCAGCACCACATCGCTCGCGTTGTCGGTCGCGAACGCTTCGGCCAGCCAGCTGCCCGTACGATGGCGCCCTGTAATGAACAAAACGCGCATGCGTGGTGGCAGGCACCCCCAGGGAGTTGCGGGGAGTCTCGGTTCACCGTCCGTTCGACACATTTCGATTTGGCCCGTATTCGGCATCAGAACCACCCTTTCGTTGACACGCCCTTCGCTATTTCGTGCCAGCTGACACTTGGGCGATGCACTTCTAGTGATTCGTGCCTCAGACGTCAATGCCGAATTCGGAAATCTAGGCAACAATAAACAGATGGGCAACGTGGGTAAAGTGCAGTCTGTCAGCCAGCGGCAAAGGCGCGCACCGAGCGGACCTCTAACTTCCGCAGGCCGGCAACCATGTTTATTTGCCCAACATGGAGCACGTAGGTAGATTACACAACATAGAGAATCTCCAAGAAGGTTCCAGGTCGCGCCTCACAAGAAGGTTCCAGGTCACGCCAGAACGCCTGGGGAACGCCTGGGAACGCCTGAACGCCTGACGGGCGTCAGCCAGCGGCAAAGGCGCGCACCGAGCGCACCTCAATTTCCTCGGGCCGGCAACCATGTTTATTTGCCCAACATGGAGCACGTAGGTAGATTACACAACATAGAGAATCTCCAAGAAGGTTCCAGGTCACGCCTGACCACGCCTGACCACGCCTGACCCGCCTCACGCCTGACCCGCCTGACGGGCGCCCCAGGCCTCATCATTGAACTCCAGCCGGCTTGAGGAGACAGGAATGCGCTGCGACGCGGGTCCGAGTGCAGAGCCATGCCCGCAACATCGGGCGTCTATTTCGCGCCCTGCTGTTGCAGCAGATCTCCGAATTGTCCCAGTAGCGCATACTTCTTTTGCCACGGCGTGTACATGAATCCAAGCACATTCGGAGTCTCGTTGGCCAATCGTAGCCGGCCACGGACCCGCGTCAGGTCTTGCGCGTCATAATAGCAGGCGATCATTGTCTGAAAGCCGGGGTCGTCAGGAGCTGTTCCAGTTGCGCGACATCCTGATCCTGACGCACATTCCAACCGAAAACCCACACGAGCCGATCCGAGTATTTCTGCTGAGCGGCGCCGGCGGCGCACCACCAACTCGAAAGACCTGCTATCAAGCAACAGAAAACGACCCATCTACCTGCCGTGCGCGCCCGGCGCCGGCCCATCATCGCGATCCATGCAGGTTGGCCCGTGGCATTCTGGCGTGACATCATTTACTTCCCCGTTGAAGGCAGGAGATGCTGAATGAAGAAATCGATCAATGGTTGGTTGTGCCAATACTCGTTTGCGACCTCATGGCCTTTGCCCGGCACAACGATCAGCTGCATTGCACCATTCATATTCCGGTAACGCCGCTGGACCTCGCGTGATTGGGTCTCGATTGGCACAACGGCGTCGCTATCGCCGTGCAAATGCAGAATCGGCACATGGGCGGCAGCCAATGGCCTCAGGTTGTCCGCTGGATTGAGTCGTTGCATATCGGCGTGCAGCTTGGATAGCGGCACTTGATATGCCTGCGCGATGCGGGGCAGATCACGATACGCGGCCAGGTTGCAGAGTGGGTAGATCGCGCCGATACAGGCGACATGGCGCGCGTTGCGAACGGCCCAGTTGTATGCCATCAGGCCGCCGCGACTGATCCCCAACAGGGCAGGTCGCGGCGCGAAGCGATACTGGTCGACCAGCCGTTGGTAGAATTGATCATATACCTTAACACCGTTCAGGCTGCCGTACGACTCTCCGACGTCGACGCCGACCACGTAGATACCCGCGCTTAAGAGTCGTTGAAATATCCAAGCGTGCCGCGCGCCCGGCGATATCCACTTCTCTTCGCGCTCTGCCATGACTGTCGGCGCATACCACACCCACGGTTTTTGTGCCGAGTTGGCTGGCTTGCCGGGCACCAGGACAAACGCCGCATGGCCATCTACCCGCAGCGGCACCATCGGGGCGTCGAACAGCTTTGATTGCACTTGCGACAATCGCGCGAACGGATCCGGTTGCTGATGGTCTCCCCCAGTCACGTCACAGGGAGGTGATGCCACAAAGAACACGCCGGCAAGCAACTGGATGGTTGACCGTAATACACGCGTGGATTCTGACATGTTGACGAACCTCGCGGATCGAATGGACAGTTCGCGACCGGCGATCAACGCCGCATCGTCCGGTCACACAATCGTTACGGTGGATTCTACCAAATTGGCGCCAGGCCGAAGATTAATTCCACCCTAGTTGGACAGCGCCAGTTTTTTTCGTTATGGGTTTGTCAATGCTCGGCTTGTCGGTATCCGGCCCGCACCCAGCTGGGTGGAGCCAGTGATTTTGCACTAAGCTGGATTATTCACGAGCGATCTGCTGCGGCGCCGTAAGTCGGCCACCTGCTTCGTCAAAGGCCCCGCCGTCTTTGCTCACGTATTGACAATATGCTGCGCAGCCGACCGGTCCTTTTCCTTGCATCTGACTCGACTTACGGCCCCTCGCGACGAACTTCGTGAATAATCCGGGCTAAGGTCTCTAACCACCCGCATGGGGAGATCCGTGCTTCGGCTTGGCATCGTTGCCGTTGAGTCGAAACGGACACGCCTTGATCGAAGACCTTGACTTCCTCTTATTCTCTTTTTCTTTGCAACTCAACTACTCTGCAACAATGTCAGCAGCCGTCGATCTAATTTGTGTCCATGCCAGTCCTCCAACGCGATGTCAGTGCGTCCCGAGTCGAGGATCCCGAAGGAACCGCGGAAATTCCACAGGGCATAGCCGATGCCGTGCCCCTTCAGAATGTCCATGACGTGGGCGAACCACGCGTGGAAGACCTCGTAGGGCGTCTTGTTGTAGCAGCCCGCCTCACCACAGTGGACGCCGATTCCCTTTCGGGCCAGCTCAGCCCACGGCGCGTAGTGGGCCTCGAGCTTGGCCCGATCGCACTTCACCGACCCATCGCGATTCAGCAGCGGCCAAGTGGGGGTGGGGAAGCTCAGGTTCTTGTCGACCCAGCGCGCATGATAGTGGCTGATGCCGGCCGGC
>CAZSOG010000147.1:0-8453 GCA_964607555.1 uncultured Pirellulaceae bacterium
GCTGGGCCGGGAAGGTGCGACGTTGACACCCCGACTTCTCGTGCGCGGAAGGCTAGAAAACCAACGCCGGTCCCAACGCCTTAATGAGGCCGGCAACCCCGGCTTTTCAACACCCCAGGGTGGATCCGCGCCCGGTTAGTTCCTTGATCATGCAAGGCCGAGCAAGCTCGGACAAGATGATTACCCTCGTGTGGTCCGAAATCTGTTCCACTTGAGTCGAGTTCTTGGGACAAGGTTTAGCCGTCCCTGCGGGACCGAACATCGGGCGAGAGACGCAGGTAGTGCAGAATCATGCGCTCCACCGGGATAAATCCGCCAAAGGCGGACGGGAAACGCAAAGGAACCTAGCGCTGTGCGCGGGTCTCCTGACCCCGCACGGGAGCGACCGAAGGTCTCCAACGCACCGGCATGCGTCAGTTGGTTGGAGGTGAAACCACGTTAGAAACCTTATGGGCGGAAATTTGATGATCTTGAGTCAAGTTTTTGCGTCGAGGTATAGCCGTCCCTACGGGACCGAACATCGGGCGAGAGACGCAGGTAGTGCAGAATCAGCGCTCCACCGGGATAAATCCGCCAAAGGCGGACGGGAAACGCAAAGGGACCGGTGCGGTAGTGCAAAATCAGCGCTCCACCGGGATAAACCCGGCGGTGGCGGGAGGGACAGGAGCCAGTTCGTGCGTTGGTTGGTTGGTTGGTTCGTTGGTTGAAGGCGACGCCGCGTTAGATTCTTAGGTTGCAGGATGCGCGCACCGTGCGCGCATGTTTTGTGGCCGGGTTGTGGGCGCGGCCCGCATTAAGAGTGTTTCAATGACATATCGATTACCGTGGCGTGGTCGACCGGTCTTGCTAATGCTGGTGATGACCGCCGCGGTCATGGTGACCGCGTGCAGTTCATGGATTGCCTCGAGCGCGTGCGGGTGTGTCGTAGTGAATGACGACAACGAGATAATTGGGCCGGCGGATAAGGAGCATGTTCGCCCGGAGGCGGCACGCGAGGCGCTCAAGGCACGCGGTGCTCTGTTGCGACGCGATCCCACATTGCCCGGTCACCCGGTCGTTGAGGTTTCTGTACTGAGTCGGGAGTTGACCGATGAGGACATGCCCAATGTTGCCCAGTTCGCGCGACTCGACCAGTTCTACTGCACCGGATCTCCGGTTGGGGACCGAGGGATCCGGCAGCTGAGTCAATTGCGTCATTTGACGGTCCTCGGGCTTGCGGGAACTCGCATAACGGACGGCGGGTTGTCCACGCTCCAACATCTTCACACGCTACGGTCTCTCTACCTTGGCAACACGGCCGTCACGGACGCCGGTATTGAATATATCGCGCGTCTGGAGCGACTCGAAGTGCTTTTCCTGAACCACACGCGAATCGGCGACGTGGGCGTTGCACACCTGAAGGCACTCCACCGTTTGCGAACACTCAGTTTGCAAGCCACGCGCATTGGCGATCCCACGTTGGTGGCCTTAAGTCACAATCCACGGATCGAGTGCTTGTATCTCAATGGGACGCGAGTGACCGACGAGGGCCTCACGAATCTGCGTCATTTGGAGCGTTTGAACGCCCTTTATTTGGCTGACACGCACATCACGGACCGCGGCCTCGGGACGCTGAGCAAACTCCAACGTTTGCAATGCCTCGTCGTCGCCAACACGCGTGCGACCGATACCGGGCTCAAGGCAATCGTCGAATTACGTTCGCTGTCATCCTTATCCCTTGCCGGAACTCAAATCACGGACCGAGGCATAACCGGCATCATCAGGATGAAGGGCCTGACGGCACTGGATTTAAGCGATACGCAGGTGACGGACGCGGGCGTCGACCAGTTGGCACACCTCCCGAAGCTGCGTTTGCTGACGATTGTGAACACGATGGTCAGCAGCGGTACCATGGCGCGGTTGCGGTCGGCATTACCTGCCTGCCGCATTCGGCGCGACTAGGGAGCGTTCGCGATTCAGTTCAAACTGAACGATGGCGGATAGGGCCCGCGTGCCGTCAGCTGACCGTTCCGCAACCGCGCCAACTGGTCCAGCAGCATATGCGCGCGCGTGTCGACGTTCAGTTCGGTGAGCAGATCTTGCTTCGTGCGTGGAGGAAGATGAACATTGAATGCAATAACGTCGCTCAACTGGCCCAGCGGAAGCGGGTTGGCCCAAAGCTGTTCAATTTGCTGTTGCACGGTCGGTGCATCGGGCAGGTGGGACCGAAAGCTCTCGATGAGTTGCAGCTTGAGGTCCTGGCGCAGATCGACGGTAGCATCGGCGTAATGATCTTCAAGGAACTTCACTTCGGCCTGGCGGTATTGAGCTCCGGCACTCAGTTCGCGGCGGATCCTCGCCCGCCCGACGCCGGCCAGTAGCACGTTCCACCGATCCACGTCTGTGTGGCTGTGTGAAACGACGCGACACAGGCATGTCATCTCGCAGACCGGCGCGCAGCCCGTGGCGTAGCGTTCCCAACCGGGTTCGAGCAGCGCGGTGGCAACCAGCAGATCGTCACTCAGCGTATCGCGCACGAGCGCGCCGTGACTCGGTCCACACAGCTGCAAGGGCACCAGTGCGTTAGGAAACGCGACCAGCGACGGACTGGGCAGCAAGCGGATGTCACCGGTCAAGCCAGCGGGCATCTTAAACGGTTCATAGACGGTCATCGTTGAGGTTCCGAACAGTTGCCCATTGCTGGAAAATTCGCGACAGGACGGCGCGCGTTTACGCCGGCAGCCGGCACGGGTGCCGCCGTGTGGCTACCCAAGTCTATGTCGTGCGGAATCCCTACCCCGCGTCCACCGGCGCCGGTTCCAGTTGGATTTTGGGAATAAGGTTCGGGTTTAGCGTCCCGCGCGGATTATGCCCCTCATCGGCGAGGATCTCCGCGCAACACGCATGCAGATCACGCAGCAGCCGAGTGACATCCACCCGGCGAAACATGGGCGTGTATGGTTCAAGATAGGCGGTGGCGCCGCGGCACAAAGTGCGTGCGCCACGAGTATTGCGGTTGCGAAAATGGTGCAAGCAGACCGCGACTTGAATCAGCCCCTGGTAAAAGGTCCGCGTCGCGTCATGGCAATCGTGCCACAGGTCCTCCCAAACCTCGTGCGCGTCAAAAAACGCACCGGCGTTAAAATACGTCACGCCTTGGACAAACCGCGGATCCAGTTGCACGACATCCGTCATCGGCGTGACATGAACAGCTGTAGGATGTACCAGAAGAGCAATGCCACCGAAGCAAACAGGGCCAGCGACGCGGCAACATACTGGTCCAGCCGATAGTGGTGCAGGACGTTGGACGTGTCATAGAGAATATAGGCGCCAGCCAAGGCGATCATGAGGCCGGTGAACAGCTGTCCCAGATTGAAACCGAGGAAAATCGAGGCAAAAATAAAGCCCAGTGCCACGAAGGCAGCCAGCATCAGATAGCGACCGATCCATGAGAAGTCAGCCCGGGTCAGAAACACAATCGCGGTCAGTGCGCCGAACACGACCGCCGTCATGCACCCCGCCATGGCGATGATATTGGCACCGCCAACACGTTGTGCAATCAGCAAAATCGGTATGAAAATCACGGCCTCGGCAATGATGTAGAGAGCCAGACCGGCGTACTGGAGCGACCGCGTGGCGGCGGATCTCGCCCACCGGTCGGCGACCATGCTGACCACGATGAAAGCGCCCAAAACGATGGCCCAATGCCAGCCACCCAACATCCAGGCCGTGAGCCGTTCCAGGCTGCCTGCCGGCGCCAGTTCAAACAGGGCCATTTCGATCCCGATAAACGCCAGGATCGCGCCCGCCAAATGCAGGTAGGTTCGGCGAATAAACGTCGTCCGCTCCGACTCGGCAGCTGCCGCGGCGAAGGTCGCGGCACCGTACGGCGAGGCATAAGGGTTCTGATCGACGAAGCTCATTTTTGACTCCTGTTTCACATCTGATTCGCACTACCACCGCGTTTCGATCGGCGTGCCCGGACGCCCTCCGTCCACCTGGCTCACAACCGGATTGTTTCCGTGGAGCGTGGGTGGTCACGCCCGGGCGATCACGTTGGTGGCAAGCGTTGGCCGGTCCCGATCAGGTAAAGTTTAGCGCCCAGTTCGCCGAGGGTCAAGGAAGCATGCCGGGCCGCCGCACGATGATATGTCCAGCACGCTGCTTGACACACAGGGTACTTCGATGTCAGAATTGGCCAGAACCGGGCACGATCTCGTCAACTCGCCAATTAGGCCATTTGGAACATTCATGTCTGCCACGCCTCCGGAGAAACGGCACGCCACGCGAGTGGTTCGGGCCCTGAACCGCGTCTATCCTGATGCTACGTGTGCCCTCGAGCACGCGGACCCGTTTCAGTTGCTGGTGGCGACCATACTCTCGGCGCAGTGCACGGACCAGCGCGTAAATCTGGTGACCCGCGACCTGTTCCAGCGTTACCGCACGCCCGCGGACTTCGCGCGGTTGCCGTTGCCGAAGCTTGAAAAGGCGATCCAGAGCACGGGTTTTTTTCGCAACAAGGCGAAGAACATCAAGAGTTGCTGCACGGAGCTGGTCAGACGGCATGGCGGCCAGGTCCCGGCGGACATGGACCAGTTGGTGGCGTTGCCGGGCGTCGGCCGCAAGACGGCCAACGTCGTTCTCGGGACCGCGTTCGGCAAGGCGACCGGCATCGTGGTTGACACGCACGTCGCGCGCATCAGCCAGCGTTTGGGACTCACATCGGCCAACGATCCCGTGAAGATCGAGCGTAATTTGATGGCGCTGGTATCGCGCCGGCAGTGGATCAACTTCGCGCACCGCATGATCCATCACGGGCGCGCGATTTGCAAGGCACGCAAGCCGCTGTGCGAACAATGCGCGATGCAGTCGTTTTGTCCTCAAATCGGTGTCCACGCCAAGAGGTGAAGCATGATCCTTTCCGGTAAGATGATCCGCGAAAACCTGGGCAACGACGTTGTCATCGACCCTTTCGATCCGGCCAATCTGAATCCGAACAGCTATAATCTGACGTTGCACGACGAGATCTTGACCTATGAAGAGGTCGTGCTCGATATGCGCAAACCGAACCGGGTGCGGCGTCTGACGATCCCCGATTCCGGGTTAGTGTTGAATCCGAACCAGCTGTACCTCGGGCGGACCATCGAACGGACCGAGACGCACAATCTGGTTCCGATGATCGAAGGCCGGTCCTCGGTCGGGCGGCTGGGCCTGTTCGTGCATGTCACGGCCGGCTTCGGTGACGTGGGTTTCTGCGGCTACTGGACACTCGAGATGTTCGCGGTCCAACCGGTCCGCATTTATCCGCATGTCGCGATCTGTCAGATCTTTTATCACCAGATAAGCGGGGATTTTCAAGAGTACGACAGTGACAAGTACCAGCACAACCGTGATATCCAGCCGAGCTTGCTGTTTCGCGAGCTGAATCCCGAGGCGGAGAAAGCGGACCCGCAGCTGCCGCTCGATTTTGGCACTGAGCACTACGAATGACTCCACCTCACATCACGGCGAAGTAGTTCTCGACGGCGAAGTCGATTGCTTCACGCGTCAGTTTGACTGGCTGCCGGTAATAGTGGCATCGACTGCACACTTGCAGCAACAAGTCGCGTGGTTGGCAGCATCGCATTGGGCGTTGAACCGCGCGATAATGATTCTCCAGCAAGTAATCGATCGCACCCTCGTCGTAATCGACCTCCAGCGACCGGCACATCATGCGGAAGAGCGCGCGGAATTCTTCCTCGCTTGGATCGGTGACTTCAATCTTGTAGGGAATACGTCGGAGAAATGCGTCGTCGACCAGGTCGCGTGGTTCCAGGTTGGTCGAGAAGATGATCAACTGATCGAATGGCACCTGGATCTTCTTCCCATTGGGCATGTTCAGGTAGTCATAGCGTTTCTCCAACGGCACGATCCACCGATTGAGCAATTCATCGGTGCTCATGCGTTGCCTGCCGAAGTCGTCGATGACCAACGTTCCGCAATTGCTCTTCAATTGCACCGGGGCCTCGCTGATCCCGGTGGACGTGTTCAAGGTGACTTCCAGGTTCTCCATCATGAGTTCACCGCCGACGACAATCGTGGGGCGTCGCACGCGCACCCAGCGTTGATCGATGCGCGACTCGATCAACAGCCCGTCGTTGCCATCCACCGGCAGCTCGACGTGGTTCATGGGATCATAGAGTCGCATGACCTCGCCGTCGACGCCAATGGCGCGCGGGATCCAGATCGCCTGCCCAAAGGCGCTGGTGACCCGCTCCGCGATACTGGTCTTCCCATTGCCAGGGGCTCCGTAAAGGAACAGGCCGCGTCCCGAGTTGATCGCGGGGCCAAGGCGCGCTAGCATGCTGGGATTGATAAGCAGGTCGTCGAAAGCGTGCTCGAGCTGTGCCCGCGTCGGGTGCTGATTCTCCATGGACTGCGCGCGAACCGAGTCAATGTAGTCACGCAGCGCGACCGGCGCGGAACCGAAATAGCTACAGTGCGCGACATGCCGCCGCGCCCGTTCGCAGCCAAAGTCGGTCAACTGGTAGACGAAATCGTTCATCTCGGCCGAGCTGCGGTAGAGCACCAGCTGGTCTTGTTTCAGTTGCCGCAGGACCTGCTCAACCAATACGAACGGCAGTCGGATATGGCTCGCGATATCGCGGCCCACGACATCGCCGCGTGCCAGAAGCAACTTCAGCGCCAACGCTTCGACGTCGCTCTCGGACAAACCGGCTTCGCGCAGATTCGATGGTTCGCGCGGTACGAACTCCGCCCGCCCCTCCGCCATCGGATCCGCATCGTCACCGTCGGACGCCGGGTCCGCGGCGGCACCGCCGCTATGTGCAAGTCGGTTGATGCGTTGCAGCAGGCTGGCTAGTTTCGGATCATTCTCATCCGCATCGTCCCCGGCCGTCGACTCGTGTGCCGGCGCCGTCGCGGCGACCGCGGCCCAGGGATCCGCGTCCGCCCCAGCGCTATCGGGCGATCCCGTCTTCTTAATGAGTTGGGCCAGGAGATCCGCGTCGGAAGAAGTCGCCATCTGCATCCAGCCTGTTTAGAAGTGAGAATCTGGGCATCCCGAGGACGCCATGATGCGTTCCGCACCGTGGCTCGGTTTCGCCACGGTACCGGCCACGGCATCCGCGGGCATGCCGTATCGGCCCGAACGTGCTTCGCCAATATGCTGCTTGTTCCCGGCACCCACCGTATTCCGATGGCGGATCCCTGGCCTCGCTGGCCTGGAATCCAGCAGGGGAAGGCCGCCTGTTAAGACTCTAGAATGCCCCGCCAGTCGGGTCAAACCAAGACGGTCCGATTATGCCGAACATGATCAATTTCAGTCGGTTTATCCGGGAAGTGTGACATGCGACAACGCGGCGCACCCCATCGCGACAAGGGCGTCATGATTCGCTACAATTCGTGACGCTGCCCGCCGGTCGTTCACCCGGTCAATGGGTGGCGCGGGCACGCGGGCAACGTCCCGAGCAAGCCTCGGATACCACTTAGATTCCTTGATGGTGGGACTTCATCGATGAATAGCAACACTCCACGCGAAGACCCGTTTGGCATTCGCGACACCTTCCCCACGGCACAAGGCCCCGTCGGAATCTACCGCCTGGAGCGGCTGGAACGGCACGGGCTCGGCTCCATCGCACGGCTGCCGTTTTCGATACGCGTTCTACTCGAGTCGGTCGCACGGCATTGTGATGGCGAAGTGATCCGCGCCGCGGACGTCGAGCGACTCGCGCGTTGGAGTGCCACCGAACCGGCCGCTGTCGAGATTCCGTTTCGACCGGCACGCGTCGTGCTTCAGGACTTCACGGGCGTTCCTTCGGTCGTCGACCTGGCGGCGATGCGCAGCGCCATGCGCCGACTCGGTGCGGATCCCGGCCGGATCAACCCGTTGATTCCCGCCGACTTGGTAATCGACCATTCGGTGCAAGTCGATTATTTTGGCAGTCCGGACGCTTTGGAAGCGAATGTGGAACGGGAGTTCGAACGGAACCGCGAGCGGTACGAGTTCTTGAAATGGGGGCAGCAAGCGTTCTCCAATTTCCGCGTTGTCCCGCCGAGTGTTGGGATCATTCACCAGGTCAACTTGGAGTTGCTCGCCCAGTGCGTCTTCCTGCGGTCGGATTCCCGCGGCCCGGTGGCCGTGCCGGATTCGCTCGTCGGGACGGACAGTCACACCACGATGATCGACGCACTCGGCGTGGTGGGCTGGGGCGTTGGCGGGATCGAAGCCGAGGGCGTCATGCTGGGCCAACCGATCTATATGGTGATGCCCGAGGTCGTCGGTTTTGAGCTGACGGGCCGGCTCGGCGCGGGCACGACGGCGACCGACGCGGTGTTGACCATCACACAAATGTTGCGCCGCCACGGCGTGGTCGGGAAGTTCGTCGAGTTCTTCGGCGAAGGGGTTGAACACATGACGTTGGCCGATCGCGCCACGATCGCCAACATGGCGCCCGAGTACGGGGCGACGATGG
>CAZSOG010000148.1:0-8439 GCA_964607555.1 uncultured Pirellulaceae bacterium
CTCGGTAAGCCAACGAGTGACTTTGCGCGAATGGGCGGTATGATGGGTAGTGGCGGCGGCATGGGCGGTGGCGGCATGGGCGGTGCCGAATATAGCGGCATGCAAGCCGGCCAGCAGCCCGGCAACGCCGGTGCGCACGGTGGCTTTCGCCCGAACGGGCCCGGCGCACAAGCGGCCGGCAGTACCGCTCAGGCGTTAGGCATGGGAATGCCCGACGCGAGTGATCAGGAGCTAGTTGAAAAGTCGCCGGCGTCTCCACCGGCGAAGAAAAAAGCGAAGATCGCCAAGTACTGGGCGCTGCAGGGCGTACGCGGTCTCCGCATCCAGATCGAGGATACTGGCGATAGTGTGACATTTGAGAGTCTGGGCGAGGCGCCCGAACTGCGGGCTACCGTTTTCGATAAGCGCCGCATGGACTGGTTGGCGTGGGCCGCGGCGCTGGCCGTGATCGCGTTCGGGCTGCGGCTGGCCCGGAAGTCGATCGTTGCGCGCATTGGTTGGCTCGCGGCGATCATGTTGCCGGCCTGTTTGCTGTCCGCGGTCGGTGGTCCGGTAACGGAATTTCTTGACGTTCTCGAAATGGTCATGATCGGGGCGATCCTGTTGACTCCGATTTGGATTCTTGTCGCGTTCTTCGGCGGCTTGGCACGTTGGCTACGGGGCTCCGCACCGCGATCGGTCGCCGGTACGACCGCCACGCTGGTAATCGCTGCTGTTGCTTTGGCCGGTTCGCACGCGAACGCGCAAGATATCAACGCGATCATCAAGGCGATGGAGGCGGATGCGGCGCCGGTCGTGATTCCCGATGACGCCGTTGTCGTGCCATACGACGCGGCGGATCCCGCGAGTCGCGACAAGGCGGAACGAGTCCTGGTCCCCTACGCGCAATACACGAAGCTGTGGACGCTGACGCATCCTGAAGAAGCGGCGCACGCGCAACTTGCCGGGCAGCAATTCGCGACGGCCGGGGCAAAGTACCAGGTGAGCCTCGCGGACGACACGCATCTGGACCTGTCCGGATCGCTCGACATCGTCGTCTTCGCGGACGCCCCGGTCGCGGTGCCGTTGAATCTGGAGAATTGCGTGATCACGTCGGCAACCCTTGACGGCAAGCCGGCGCGGCTTTCGGCGGTCGGGGCGATCCCGGTCGCGCGCGGCAAGACGCAACAACGCGCGTCCGCCAAATCGTCCGCCCTGCATATGGTGACGTCGATTGTCGTGGCGGGGCGCGGGCGGCACCGGCTTGATATTTGTGTACGCATCCGCGTCGACCGGCAGGGCGGGTGGCGGCGCGTCGCCGCGGCCATCCCATCGGCCGAAGCGACGAGCCTGGCGATCTCCGTGCCGCGCGCCGGAACGCAAGTCAATCGCGCGTTGGCCGGTGCCGCACACAGCCAGGTGACCGAAAAGCCCGATCAACGGATTGATGCCGTCCTGGAATCAGGCGGGCGTCTGCAACTCAGCTGGCGACCACGTGTCGCGGCGGGCGCCGTCGACCAGGCCCTGACCGCGGACTCGCAGGCGGTCGTTGATCTGGGAGAAGATGGTGTCCACGTCGTGTGGCGGATCGTTTTCAAGTTTGGCCAGACGCAACGCAGCACATTTCAGCTGGCCGTTCCCGCCGGTTATCTCGTGGAGAAAGTTCACGGCAAGAACGTCCGCGGCTTTGACCTTGTGAAAGCCGGCAACGCCGCGGATGCCGGGAGCGTGCTGAACATCGAATTGCTCAAGGCCGTGAAACAGACCGAACAACTGACCGTCCAATTGGCGCGGCGCGTGTCACTGGCTGTTACCAAGCCGGCCGCGCTGGACTTGCCGGTCATCTCGGTGGTCGACGCGGCGCTGCATCGTGGCATGGTGTTGATCCGGCGGAGCCCCATCCTGGATGTGCAGACGTCGAGTACGACGGGCGTCACGCGCGCCGACAACCGGGCCGTTGACAAGCAAATGCAGGCGTTGATCGGTCGGTCACCAAGCCCGTTGGGAATGCAGGACTATCAGACATTTCAGTTCAACGCGACTCCGTTTCGCGTGGCGATCGCGGTCGCGGAGATCCAGCCGGGCGTTTCGGCACAATTACGCACTCTGGTCCGAATCGGCGAGACCGAGTCGGCGCTGGAGAGCCAGTTTCGGATGCGCGCCAATCGCCGCGCGATCTACTCCATGCGTGTTGCCGTGCCGCGCGACTTGCAACTGGAGGACGTCACATCTCCGGCGATGAGCGATTGGACCGTGAAAGAAGACGGTGAACAACGTGTCCTGACCGTGTTCTTCGCCGTGGGCCAGACTGGGGCGTTCAATGTGGCGCTCCGCGGGACACTCAAGGATCACAAGCCACAAGACACCATTGCGTTGCCCGAGCTCGAGTTGCTGGATGTCGAACGGCAAGAGGGCGTCATCGCCGTGCAGGCGGATGCGTCACTGGACGTCCGCGCCGCGAAGCTCACGCAATGCCGGTCCGTACTGCTGGATCGAGTCATGTCGTGGCTCACCCGCGCGCAGAAAACGGCCGCTCGGCTGGCGATCGAATACAAGGCCGTGCCCTACGGCGGTCAGATCGAGACGGCGCCACGTGCCGCGCGCGTCACGTGTGACACGATCACGAATGTGCGGCTTACGTACCGGGAAGTCCAGGAAACGATCTTATTGGACTTCAATATCACGCAGGCGGGCACGCGGCAACTTGTGTTTCTGCTCCCCGATTGGCTCAAGGACGCGGAGATCTCGGCGCCCATGATCCGCCAGAAAACGGTGAATGCGGTCGACGGCCGGCCACGTGTGCGCGTGACACTCGACCTTCAGGACGCGGTCATGCGTCAGTACCGCGTGATCGTCGAGAACGATCGAGCGCTCACGCCGGGTACCCAAGTTGCCCCCTTGCCGTCGATCGAGTCGGGCGCGACAAATTATCGCTACGTGACGCTGGAGAATGCCGGCCGGGACGAGGTCGTCGTCGAGGAAGTTAAAGGGCTGTTGCCGGTCCAGCGGCAGTCGCGTCCGTGGCAATTCCTGGCCGGGCGTCTGCACGGCGCGGATTTCACCAGTGCCTATGTGACAACGGGCGGCGGTGACGACGTCGTCTTCAGTTTCCATACGAAGCGGCGGGCGGCCGTGAAGACGGCCGGCGCCAACATCGGTCTCGCGCGTACCCAGTTGGTGCTGGACGAAAGTGGTGCGTATCGCGCGTCGACGCTGCTCAAGGTCAATAATCGTACCGAACCCTATCTTGAAATCGAACTGCCTGCCGGCGCCACGCTCTGGACCGCCCACGTCGCGAATCAGCCGGTCAAGCCCGCGCAGTCCGTCGCCTCCAAAAGTGATCGGTATCTGCGCATTCCTTTGGTGAAAACCGCGACCGGCGACCTGGACTATCCGGTCGTCTTGAAGTATGGCGGCAGGATGGACCGGTTGAGCTCGTTGCGGACGGTTGGTTTTCCGGTCCTGCGGACCGTGAACATCAACACGGAACTGAGCCAGGTCCAGCTGTTCGTGCCCGAGACCTTTCGTTGGTATAAATTTGATGGCACGGCGGAACAAGTGGCTGGCGAAGGCGATTTCCTGGCCGGCTCGGTCGCCTACAATACACGGCAATTGGAAGGCTTGACTCAAGTCCTGCGCGGCAAGGACTTCTTCTCCGCGTCGCGGGCCTACGAGAATGTCAAGAGTCTTGAGCGCGAAGTGCAGTCCTTGCAGCGCCGTAGCTCACGGGTATCCGGCAACGCCGAGTTGCGGCAGAATATCGACTTGAATACGAAGGCCTTTGAAACGGCCCGTCAAGAGATGAGCCAGCTCAAGCAAGAAGCTCCCAAGTCCGTGGACAACCGACGTCGGCTTACCGAGTTGTATGATCAGCAAAAGGCCGTTCTGTCTCGTAATCAGGTGCTACGGTTGGGTGAAAACTTCGCGCCGACGACCGGGTCGCAACCGCAGTCCCGGTCCGCGGTGGCGCCGAGCAATCGGTTTGATGATGCCTGGTTCGAAAAGGAAGCGTTGGCGAAACCTGGACTGGCCCAATCAAAGTCGAACGCCGCGGCCGGGCGCAAGGCGCAGACCGCCGCGCCGAAGACGCCGGCACGACTTGGCTGGTCCAAAATGGCGCCCCAGGAGGAGCAGCCCGCCGCACAGGAAGCCGCGCAAAACGTCTTTCAAGGACAGAAGGACGCGGCCCAGAAAGGAGTGACCGATCTTCGGCATCGGGGAACGCGCGATGAGACGTTGAGTGTCGAGGGACGTCTGAAACAGGCGTATAAGGATCGGTTGCAGCGGCAAAGTGCCGACAAGGGCAAGGTGCAGATGGATAGCGGCCTGGACGCGAGCGAATCATTCGCACGCGCGCGGGAAAGCCTTACCCGGGAACGTTCCGCCGCGCCGGCACTGCAGGTGGAGGGGGAGTTGCCACCACCGGCGCGCGGCGGTGGGACGCTTGGCGCCGGACTGGCGAGCCTCGATTTCACGCTGCCCACCCGTGGCACGACATTCTACTTCACCGCGCCACGCGGTGATGTCACCATCACCGCGCGGCCGATCAGTACGAGTAACCTCGACCGACTGCAGTCGCTGGCTTGCTTCCTCGTGTTGTGCGTGTTGGCGTGGAGCGCGGTGACGTTGGTTCGACGCACGCCGCGAAGCACCGCGTTCTATACAGTCGCCGCGTTCGTGCTCGGTATCGGCGGATTCCTCATGGTTGTCACGCTGATTCTGCCCCTCTACGGCATGACTCTGTTCGCGGCCGCGATCATGTTCGCCGTCCAGGCCGTCCGCGCGCGCCGTGCTGGCACCAGTCCCGAGGTGGGCTGATGAAAACCCCGGAATTTGGGCAAACGGGGTCTGCTCGGTTGCCGAGGATTTGTTGCGCACAGTATAGGCATGATAGAGCAACCAATGGCCGTTACCCGACGACGCCATGCGGGGCGCGCCATCCGCGTGCCGTGCTCGCATGACTCGCTC
This sequence comes from uncultured Pirellulaceae bacterium, assembly GCA_964607555.1. GTDB lineage: Bacteria > Planctomycetota > Planctomycetia > Pirellulales > Pirellulaceae > JAJSAJ01. The sequence continues at coordinate 4,948 of CAZSOG010000148.1, forward strand.
GACGGGCAGCACTCCCATGGGGCCTATACGACGGATCGGACCGATCAGACCGATCAGACCGATCAGACCGATCAGATGGATCCGTCCGGTGCGTGGTCCGCCGCGGAAAAGGAATCCTTTGGCTGAAGGCCATATTCAACCTCTCAGGCGGCAGAAAACCGGTGCAGGTCCCACCGCCTTACTGAGGCTGTCAACCCCGACTTTTCACCCTACAGTGATCCTATTCGCGGATGAGCTTCAGTAGTTCTTGCGCGGACAATTTGCCGCTCATGTCCGCGCCTTCCAGCAAGCTGTCGGCCAAGTCACGTTTGCTGGCGTGCAAGCGCATGATGCGCTGCTCGATCGTGCCTTGCGTAATGAGCCGATAGATCGTTACGGGGCGCTGCTGGCCAAGTCGGTGGGCGCGGTCGGATGCTTGGTCTTCGACCGCCGGGTTCCACCAGGGATCCATGTGGATCACGTAATCGGCCGCGGTCAGGTTCAAGCCGAGTCCGCCGGCCCTCAGGCTGATCAAGAACACGTCGCCTTCGCCCGCTTGGAATGCTTCCACGCGCTGTTTACGCTGGCGCGCCGGCGTACTGCCGTCCAGATACTGGTAGGCGATGCCCTTGCGGTCCAGTTCGTCGCGCAGGATCGATAAATGGTCGACGAATTGGCTGAACACCAACACCTTATGACGGTTTTCCAGCAGTTCGTCGAGCGTCGTGGAAAACAACGCCAGTTTCGATCCGGCAATCGCGCAGTCGTCCAGCACTAGACGGGGGTGACAGCAGGCGCGCCGCAGACGCATGATCTCGGCCAGAATCCGCAGACGCTGGCCACGGCCGTCGCCTGCTTCCGACAACTTCTCAATTGCCCGTTGCCGCAGTGCCTCGTAGAAGGCCACTTCTTCGTCACTCAGCTCGACCTGCAACGTCACTTCGATCCGTGGTGGCAGTTCCTCCAGTACTTGCGACTTGGTGCGGCGGAGAATAAACGGCTGAATCAGTTTCTTCAGCCGCCGTCGCGTCTCGCGGCACCCGTCGTGTTCGATCGGCACGGCAAAACGCGCTTGGAAATCGTCATACGATCCGAGCAGCCCGGGGTTGATGAACTCGAACAGATTCCATAATTCACCCAAATGGTTTTCCAGTGGCGTGCCGGTCATGATTAGTCGGAAGTCGGCCTCGAGGCCCATCGCTGCCTGGGAACGGTGGGTGGCCATGTTTTTGATCGCCTGGGCTTCATCCAGGACGACCGTGTGCCACGGCCGTGCTTGCAGGCGTTTGGCTTCGCTGTGCAGGAGCCCGTAACTGCAAACCACGAGATCGCGCGGGCCCAGATTCTTCAGCATGGCGGCGCGATTTCCGGTTCCAAAGAGGTGGGTGTTCAAGGTTGGGGCAAACCGCTGGGCCTCGTTCAGCCAGTTGTAGGTGACCGACGTTGGCGCGACGACCAATGCCGGGCCCCCAGTGGCGCGGTGCAGGAGCAGGGCCAATGCCTCGATCGTCTTGCCCAGTCCCATATCGTCGGCCAGGCAACCGCCCACGCCCCAGGCTGCCAGCCGCGCGAGCCAATGAAAGCCCTCGTGTTGGTAGTCGCGCAGTTCCGTTTGCAGTGTTGATGGCACTTCGGGACGCACGTCGGCGGCCGTGCGCATGCGGCGAACCCATTCCTTCCAGTGCGTGTCCGACTTAAGCTTGACCGAGTCGCCCAGGGTTTCCAGAACCGACGCCCGCACGCGCGGAAACCGTAGTTTCTTTTGGTTCGGTCGCCGGTCGCCATAGGTGGCCAGGTCCTCGATGCGCCGGCGTAACTGCTCGGTCAGGGCCAGGAATCGCCCGTCGTCCAACTGGACAAACCGCGCCGGACTGGCCTCGATCAGATCGATCAGTTTCATCATGTCCAGCGACAGGGATTTGTCTACCTTCAAGTCACCCGATACCGCGAACCAGTCGCGGTCCTTGCGGATGTGCACGCGAAACTGGGACGCCGTTGCCTGCCCGGCCAGTTTCAAACTACGGCCCTGGGGCCAGTGCAGCACGATTTGCTGCTCGGAAACCAGGTCTTCCAGTTGGATCAGCATCTCCAGGGCCTCGCTCGGTGACGGGAAACGAATCGGCGTGTCGTCTTTCGCGCGGGCCGCGATTTCCGGGCATGCATCGATCACGTCGTCTCGGCGCCGTAGCTCCTCACGGAGATCGCGCTGCGCTGTCCGCGATTGGCCGCCGATGTTGACAAACACGTTTTCACCCCCCTGTCCCGGGCGGAAAAACGGGCCGTCATCGCCAAACGGCCGCACGAAAAACTCGATTCGCAGCCCGTTTTGGAATGGGAGCAAATGAACATGTGGTCGGGCGTCGGCGTCGACGTGCTGACTGCCGCGCGCCACGCCGCTGATTTCCGAATGCACCGAAACCAGCGCCGCGACCGGCTGAATTGCCTCGATGACTCGCGGCGCGGCTGCGGCGGGAACCTCCAACTTGCCGCCGAGAATGCGGTGCAGCTTTAGGTGACGGTCGTTGAAAAATACCATTGCCACGCGGTGTGGCCCGTCGACGCTCATGTGGAACGTCTCGGTCTCGTCCCGTGGCTCCGGATCGAGCGACAGACAGATCTGCCCGCCGGCGTCTTGAACGACGATCAGTTTCGGCTGCTGCGCGACGATTTCCAGCGGGTTCTCGCGGTCGCCCACCGGGAAGATTCGCGGATGGCCAATCAGTGCCCGCGCGGCGCGCAGGTCGTTGAAAACGCAATGCGTTTCCGAATAGCCGTAGAGATTGCGATCGGTGTACATCTCCAACGCCTGGCAGAGCGCCAGGTCCTGGTCGGTCAGGAAGGCGAATGCCGGGCTCTTGAATTGTTCGTACAGTCGCTGCAGCCCGACTTTGCGACCTTTGCTCCAGCCGTTCCCTTGCCGCTTCTGCTGAAATGGGCTAAGGCAAATGGACGAGTACGCGGTGTCTAGTTCCCAGATCATCCGTTCCGTTTCGGGCGTGGTCTCGGTGCTGGGCGAATCCGTGCCCGCCAGCTGGATGATGGCATTCAGGGACCGTTGCCATGCCGGTTCCGGCTCGATCAGGTCCACCAGGCTGACCGTGCCGAGTCGGGCGTGCGTTTCTTGGTGTTTCGTCGACTCGGCGGCGGCGGACTTCAGTTTAGTCTTGGCCGCCAGTCCGGACGCTTCCGCCGCCAGCCAGTCGAGCCCGGACGCGCGATAAGCACGCGCGACTTGGATAAGACCGCTGATGCACGACGACGTGTCGTCCGTGCTCAGGAGCCAATTCGAGAAATAGCCGGCCAGCAGAGTCGCCAGCGGCGACTTGCAGAGTGTTACCAGTTGCGCGGCGAAATTAGCCGGCGCTGATGGCGATTGCTTGAATTTGATCGCGGCACTGACTATTTTCATCAGCTCCGTGTAGTTCCCCTTTCGCACCCGTGACGCCGCGCTGACAATCGACCGCGCCTTGCTGAGTGACTCCGGCGCGTCTCGTCCAAACAGCAGCAGCAGAT
>CAZSOG010000149.1:0-7329 GCA_964607555.1 uncultured Pirellulaceae bacterium
TCGCTTCGAGAACAGGCCGAAAAAAGTGGTCCTCTGTATGGGAATCGCGAAAAAGGGGGCTCACCCTTCAAAATTCGCCAAAAAAGTTCGGCACGAACCACAGCCACGGTGTGGACGGGGTGCGGACGGACAAGGATGTCTGTTCTACGTGGCAACCTGATCGGGTCCGAACCGACGGCATGAAGGTCCCTCGAGTGGCGTGCGTGGGTCTCTCCCGACCCCGCACTGAAGCGAAGTGTCGTGGCCGCGGCACCGGTAGGTCGGTTCTCCGAACCGACCGCAACCCCGCCCCAACCTCATGTGCCTGAGCACCTCCCCTCCACTCGCGGCTACCTGCATGCGGGCGGAGCCGGTACAATAAAACGCCGTGGGCGCGGCGCCGGTAGGTCGGTTCTCCGAACCGACCGCAACCCCGTCCAAGACTCGATCGCGTGCTGATGTGCAAGGGTTGAAACGTATGGCGGCGCTGTAGTGGAGAATCATTCCCTCTACCAGGATGAATCTGCCATAGGCGGACGGGAACGTCGTTGGGTTGTGGACGGGGTGCCGACGGACAAGGATGTCCATCGTACCCGGCACCCCGAACACGGTCGGACCCAGCGCCGTTACCGCATGGAGATCCGTCAGTTGGTTGGAGGCAACGCCTCGTTAGATTCTTAGGCTGCAGGATGCGCGCACCGTGCGCGAATGTTTTTCGCGAGACTTTACGCCGCAAACCCCACAGTCTAGAGCCTCCAGTCTACAGCCTTGCGGGCCACCCGCATTAGGCAACAGGGTTGATGGTACTTCAGTCGCGCAATACGAAACGATTGTCTTCACCAAATGGAGCACATCATGCGTGGAATCCTGGCTTCTTTGATCTATGGCTGGCTGGTTCTCGTGTTCGTGCCATTCGGTTGGGCACGCAACACGATCTGGCTGGAGACGGAGCAGTTCGCGCAGCGGGGCGGGTGGGTCAATGACGCCCAGTTCGTCGACCAGATGGGTTCTCCTTATCTACTGGCGATCGGCTTGCACGGTCCGGTCGCGGACGCGACGACTTCGGTGCGCGTGCCGCAAAGCGGCACGTATCGCGTTTGGGCGCGGGTCCGTGACTGGGTGCCCGAGTTCAGCCCGGGGCGTTTTCAACTGGTTGTCGGCGGCAAGACCATGCCGCACGTGTTCGGGCAATCCAAACAACGTGGTTGGATCTGGGAGAACGACGGCGCGTGGTGCGGTTTTCGCGGCAGACCAGTAACCGCTTGCGATGCGTGTTCGAAAAAGCGGCACCAAATATGGGCGTTTGCGAGATTCGTGTGTATGATGACGCACCGGGAGGGAGCGATGCGGGGACGTAGAGCATGACACGATCACTTGAACAACAGGTTCGCACGGTTGCCCGGCGGGCGTCGCGCCTCGCGCGGTGGTATGGTCTTGGGTCATTCATCGCGATTGTCGGTCTGTTTGCCATGATCGCTGGATTGCTCGATTACTTTTTTCGTTATCAGCAGCCGGGGCTTGTCTGGTTCGCCTCATGTATCGTATGGATGGTGGCCGCTGTTTGTTCTTATCGATATCTTTACCGGCAATGGCGGTACGCGTGCAGTGATTTGCACGCGGCACACTGTATCGAGCGGCGTTTCCCGGAGTTGGCGGATCGCGTGTCGAGTGCGGTGGCATTCGCGCGGGAGCCGGCCGACGATGCGTTGGCCGGCTCGGTCCAGCTTCGCCGCGCGGTGGTTACCGAGGTTAGTGCGGCGTTGCAGCAGGTGGATGTGACTCGATGCCTTTCGTACCGCGCGTCACGGCGCGCGTTGATCGCGGCGGCCGTGCCATTGCTGGTGGTCCTCGTTTTTCTGGCGATTGACGCGCGCTCGACGCGGCTCGCGGCGGCGCGGCTTCTGGCTCCATGGTCGGCGCCGGGGTGGCCACGCCGACACGTTCTTCAATTCGTGCAGCCAACGCGACGCGTTGCACGGGGCCAGGATTATCAGGTGGAATTGGTGGATCGCAACGGTAAGTTGCCGAACGATGTGCAAATTGAATGTTGGCCGGATGGTGAAGACAAGGCACAAGTCGAGCCGAGCAGCATGCAAGCGGATCGTTCGATACTTATCTACCGTCGGGCAAATGTCACGTGCGGATTTCGCATTCGGGCACGCGGTGGCGATGATCATGACATGCCGTGGCTGCACGTGGCAGTGGTCACCCCGCCGAAGGTGGCGCGGTTTAACTTGACGCTGCATCCGCCTGCCTACGCGGGGCTGCCGGAACGTCGCGCGATGCGGCGGTTTCAGGCCCTCGAAGGAACTTGCGCGACCTTTCTCGCACGTACGGACAAACGCCTCTCGGCGGCCCGACTGGAAACCAACACAACAGATCCCGCGCTCAATCTCGCGTTGCGGCTGGAGGCCGACAAGCGTGGGTTTTCGTTGACACTCCAGGAACCCGGGACGAACGCCTGGACGGTGACACGAACGGGGACTTTCGCCGTACGGCTGATCGACGAATCTGGATTGGACGCCGGGGCGGTGATTCGTGGTGATGTCCAGGTTGTTCGTGATGCGGCTCCCACCGTGACCTTGGTGCAACCGGATGCGGATTTGAGCGTGACGGCGCAGGCCCGCATTCGAGTAGTCGTCGTTGGCCAGGACGATCTGGCTGTGCGCATGCTGCGCTTGTGGCATCGTGCCATTGCCGGGTCCAAACAGGCGGATTGGGTACCCGTCGAACTCTGGTCGGGACCACCTCGACTTCCGCCGCCGAATACCACGGACTCGGTCGTTGGGGGCACCGAAGACAGGTCGACACGGACCGTCGAATACCCGTGGGACCTGGCGAACATCGCCGACCTCCGCATTGGTCAAGTTGTTGAATTTCACGCGACGGCATCGGATTACAAGCCACAGCAAAGCGAATCGGCGACGCGTCGATTGACGATCATCGCCGTGGAGCAACTGTTGGCCGACATCAGCGCGGCGCAGTCCAGTATCCTGCGTCGAATCGCCGATGTCGTTCAATTACAGCGGCAGATTCGGCGCAGAACACGCTCGCTGGAAACAGAGTCACGGAGCGTTGGCCAGCTTGGCCAAAGTGACGTCGATCAGTTGCAAAGCGTTGAGGTGAACCAGCGTCAGGTACGTCAACAGCTGGTCGACCCGGCGGACAGCGTACATGTTCAAATCACGCGTTTGGTCGACCAGTTGAACTACAATCGGGTGGACCGCCCGGAGATGCTGCGGCGTCTTCTCCACCTGGATCACGTGATCATGAACCTGGATCGGCAGTCGCTTGGGGTGATCCAAAATGACCTGGTGGACACGCTGACGGCCGCGCAAGACGCGCTGGCGGCCGGCGACTCGGAAAGCGCGTCGCAAAAGCCAGTTAAGACCGCGGACCCAACTCGCGATATTCCGGACAGCCCTGCTGTTGGACCGCGCGACGTTCCACGAGTTGTCACCCCGGCGACCGACATCGAGGCTCTGCTGCAGCGGGTCGGCCAGAGCCAAGACCTGGTGATCGACGATCTGGAACGGTTGCTTCGCGAATTCTCGCAATGGGATAGTTATCAACAGATCGTACGGCAGCTGGGGCAGATTCGCGCGCGTCAGGATACGCTTCGCCAGTCCACGATTCAGTTGCGTGCGCGGACACTTGGCAGAGTGCGGCAAGAATTGACATTGCAACAGCGTGCCGATCTCCGCCGCGCAGCCGATCAACAGAGCGAGCTATCGCGCGATTTGGACCGATGGCTTGGGCGCGTCGCACAGACTCGAGATCAACTGCGCCCGATGGATCCGGCTATCGCGGATGTGTTGTCCGAGGCCTGGAACGTGGCCGATGATCTAGGTGTCAGCACGCAGATGTACGATGCAGGGAGGAGCCTCGAGACAAACCAACTTGGGCAAACGATTGAAATTCAGCGTGAAATCCTTCTTCAATTGGCAAGAATCCAAGACATCTTGAAGAATCCACGTGCCGAGAGAACAAAAAACCTCGTACGCCAGCTGACGGAGATCACGGATCAGATCCGCGTGTTGGAGCAAACCCAAGATCGCGTTGCGGAGAGTCTGTCACGTTCTTCATCACTGACGCCATCGGCCATGCAGCAGCTCGGGCGGCAAGAGGCAAAACTGGGGGACGACGCCGATATGCTGAGCCAGCGTTTGCAGGAACTTGGCCAGCGCGAAGCGCGGACGACTTTGGAACGTGCCGCTCAAGCGCTGGGCCAGGCGAAATGGTCGGCGGATTCAGGCCGGGCGGAATCCGCGGCGCGTCATGCGGCCCGTGCCAAAGAGAACCTGATGCAAACGAGTCGCACGCTGCAGGCGGCCGTGCGTGCGGCACGGCTCCGGTTGCAGGCGGCACGACACGATGCGCTTCGGCAGGCACTGGACCCGATCGCTGTTGAGCAACAAGATTTGCTCGACCGGACGAGCGCGCTTGAACAGCGCCAATCGGGGCAAGATACACGCGACGCCGACACGATTCAGCAAATCGCGGCGTTGGCCGAGCGGCAAGAACGAAATCAAATGCACATCGATCAACTGGCGGCGGCCACGGCGCAAGACCCGGCATTTGATTTTGCCTTGCGACGTATTTCACGGTCGATGGGGGAGGCACACACACTGCTGCGCGACCGGCAAACGGGCGCGCCAACACAACGCTGGCAGCGACGCAGCCTCGTTGCGCTCGACCAGCTTCGGGCCGCGCTGGAAAACGATGTCAAACCGGCCGCGGAGAAGCCGAAGCCAAAACCGGGCGAGTCGAACAAGCCGAAAAAAGGGCAGGGGGAAGACTTGCAGCTGTTGGCACAACTGAGATTGGTCCGTATGATGCAGGAGGACGTCAATCGAGAAACAAGTCAATTGCGGTCGGCACGCGAATTCGGCACTTGGGATGATGAGCTTGTCCGACGCCAACAGACACTCATCGAGTATCAAGGCGAGCTCGCGGATATCTTGAGCCGGTTGATTCCGGAGACGGGGCCACCGCGCGGTACGCGAATCGAAAGCCCGATGAAGGACCTGCAGCGCGCGATCAAACAGCCCAAATCATCCAGCGAACCGCCCCGATCAAATGGCCCGAAAAGGAGCGCGGACAAATGACCCGACGGCAACTGCTCGGCTTTACGGCGTCTGTCCTATTCGGTGTATCGAGTGCCCTGCCCGGCGCAGCACGCGACACCGCCACAAATCCCGCGCTGGCAAGTACCAAATCCCCACCGGCCGGAACGGAACGTACTGCCAACCCGCCTTCGCTCGATGACCTGCTGCTGAAGGGATTGGGGCCCGCCTCACCCACGCGTCCAGCGGCGAAGGGAGGCACGCCGGCACCATCGGTCGACGCGGCCAGGCTTCCGCCCATGACGCCGGACAACCCGCCACGGCAGACTGGCGTACTTTCTTCGATTGAACGAAATATGCGGCACGTCCAGCAGCGTCTGAGCAAGAATGATCTGTCGGCCGGTACGCTGACTGTCGAGCAGCAAATCGTGGCCGACCTGGATCAGCTCATTGCACAGCTCCAGAAGCAGTGTTGCCAATCGGCCGCCCAGCAGTCCGCCGCGAAGTCACGCCCGGGAAATAACGGCAAGCCTAAACCCAAACCCAATGCAAAACCGGGGCACGAGGCGGCACGCAATAACCTGGGCTCGACCGGCGCGGCCGCCGATGCGACCACCCAGGATGCCGTGGCACGGCCGGGTATGGGACGCGTCTGGGGGCAATTACCCGAGCGGTTTCGGCGCCAAGTTGAAAATGTCAACCACATCGAGTTCTTGCCGAAATACCGAGAATTGATCGAAGACTATTATCGGCGCCTGGCCGAAGAACCGAACCAGTGATGACGCGCCGTGGAACGGGTGAGAAAGAAAATTAGAAATTAGAAATTAGAAATTAGAAAACTGTTCACGGACCAGGAAACAAAAAGAACACTAATCGACGCTAATTCTCGCTAATCTCGGAAAACCTCATCTTGAAATGCCTTCGGCTTTTCCACGGTCGGCCAGATTTATGTTTGAGTGTTGCAGAATTTCGAGCGCCGTATCATTAGTGTTGATCAGTGGAGATTAGTGTTCCTCGTTAACAGGTGTCGTGAACGGCTACAGAAAAAGAAATAAGAAATAAGAAAAGGGATGTGATGGGATGGTATTTGTGACGCGGCGCGGGTTTTTGGTGGGGCTGGCTGCCGGTGGCGCCATGGGCGTTGTCGGTGGGCGCGTCCTGCTTGGTCAGATGAAGTCCGGAGGCCATGGCGCCGGGTCGAATCTCGTCGACCGGCGAACGAACGCCGCGGTTCGTGCCGGGCTCGGATACCTCGTCGCGCGCCAAAATGAAGATGGTTGCTTTGGATCGAGCGGCTATCGCCGCCACGTTGCCGTCGTGAGTCTGGCAGGCATGGCATTCATGGCTAGCGGTAGCGCGCCGGGGCGTGGCCCTTATGGCGACAACGTGAACCGGTGCGTTCGGTATCTGCTGAACCACTGTCAAGATAGCGGCTTTATTTTCGCGCCGGACGCGACGAGTCGCGGCCCGATGTATGGACACGGGTTCGCGACCCTCTTTCTCGCCGAAGCCTATGGGATGTGGCCAACGGCCGATCTGCGCGACCGATTGCAGAGGGCTGTGAAGCTGATCATTGATACGCAGAATGAGGAGGGCGGATGGCGGTATCAGCCCGAGCGACAGGACGCTGATATTTCGGTGACGATTTGCCAGGTCATGGCGTTGCGGGCGGCGCGCAACGCCGGTCTGTTCGTTCCAAATAAGACGGTGGATCGGTGCATCGACTATGTTAAGCAGTGCCAGAATGCCGACGGCGGGTTTTCGTACATGTTACCGAGCGGCGTCAGTCAATTCCCGCGCTCGGCGGCGGGGGTCGTGGCGCTTTACAGTGCCGGAATCTACGAGGGTGATGAAGTGAAACGCGGGATTCAGTACCTCATGCAGTTCACGCCGCGACCGAATGCCATGAGTCTTGAATCCCACTTTTTCTACGGGCATTACTATGCTGTCCAGGCAATGTGGCAGACCGGGGGAGATCGGTGGAAACAGTGGTATCCGGCCATTCGGGAAACGCTTTTGTCGATGCAAAAGAAAAAGGATGGGTCCTGGTTCGACCAAATCTGCTCGGAATATGGGACGGCCATGGCGTGTTTGATCCTGCAAATGCCGAACAACTATTTGCCGATATTCCAGCGGTGAACACGCGGCTTACTGCGGTTAGTGCAAAATCATCGCTCCACCGGGATAAACCCGGCGGTGGCGGGAAACGTAAGTGGACCCGTGGCGGGGTAGTGCAAAATCATCGCTCCACCGGGATAAACCCGGCGGTGGCGGGAAACGTAAG
>CAZSOG010000149.1:7429-8436 GCA_964607555.1 uncultured Pirellulaceae bacterium
TGGACGGGGGGCGGGAGGTGCGCACCAGGGCGTGCCGCGAGTAGTGCAGAATCATGCGCTCCACCGAGTCAAGCTCGGTGGGGGCGGGACAAGGCCTAGCGCACGGGACCGACCGAAGGTCTCCACCGCGCCGGCATGCGTCAGTTGGTTGGAGGCAATGCCTCGCCAGGTTCTCAGGCTGCCACATGCGCGCACCATGGGCGCAGGTTTCGAAGCGAACAACGGGAGCGCGACCGAACAAGGGTGTACTCCCTTGTGGGTTGCGAGTGTAGCCCGCATTAGGCGCGTGCCAATCGCGGAAAATCCGTACCGGCCATTTTCCGACGACGAATACGAGCGAGTGAAGGGCGATGAGGACAAGAAGATAGTGGGTAACAACACAAGACCAAGATCCCCGAGTATTCGGCAATCTGGGCCATGCGGAACCAGCATGGACTCTGCCCATTCGCGGACGCGCGTTCAGCTGGCTGCCGTGTTTGTCATCGCGAGTGGTTTGGCGATGTCGTGTGGTACCGGCGAAACGGCGGAACCGTTTTTCGGAATGCGGACCGACGGCACGCGTTTTTCCGGTGCGTTGGTCGACTTGGTGGCCGGTCGCCAGGTCGTTTTTCGACATGCCGACAAATCGGTCCAGGTTCCGTGGGACCAGCTCGTGGTTTGGGGAGCGTATCGCGATCACTATCAGGGCACGCAGTTGCTTCTCGCCGACGGTAGCCGGTTGGTGGCTGAGCTCTTGCGCATCGAAGCAGGGCGTGTGACCGTCGCCGGCCGCACATGGGCCGAAACGGCCATCCCGATCAGCGAAATCCGTGCGGTTGTAATGCAGTTGCCGGCAGGGTGCTTGGAGCGTGATCTTCTGTGTGATCGCCTGCAGGCCATGCAGCCCGAGCAAGACCGTTTGATACTTGGGAATGGCGATCAGTTGGATGGGCAGCTGGTGACGCCCGTACGGCCGGAAGCCGGCGAGTTCAATCCGACCACGATTCAGTGGCGGATGGAGAACGGTG
>CAZSOG010000150.1:0-8432 GCA_964607555.1 uncultured Pirellulaceae bacterium
CTCCAATCTGGCCGCGCTGTTGGAACGGATCCTCGAGCAGGAAACGCGGCGTTTTGGTCCCGACAAGCTGCCCCAACGCGTGCGGGGCTACCCGCGCGAGATTGAAACATTGCGCGAAAAGGAATTGAAGCTGCTCGCGCGCGACGCGCGTTTGCTGCCCGACAACGGCCCGATCCAGTACCGCTATGGGTTGTCCGCCTACTTGAATGGTGACGCGGACGCGGCCGAAAAAGCGCTGCTGCGCGCGTGTGAACTCGAACCCGATAATGACCAGTTTCTGTTCGCTCTGGCGCTGTTTTACGAGAAATTTCAGCGGGCCACTAAAGCACTGGACATCGTCAAGAAGCTGCTGACAGTGCAGCCACGCAACCCGCAGTATGGGCAACTTTATCAGCGTATCCAGCAGCAAATGCAAGGTCCGTCGAACAAGCCAACGAAATAGGGGGAGTGGGGCGTGTCCCAGGATATCGAGAAATGGAAATGGTATGCGGGCCGATGCGCGCCACGAAGACCGTGGGCAAGAATGGGGGACCAAGAGGTTTTTGTCCGCGACCTTTTTGCCAAGGTTCCTTACGTTCTCTCACTCACGGGGCAAGCCCGTGCAAGTCCCGCAACCAACAAACGCCGCCCTTTGCCAAAACCACCACGTTATTTCTTATTTCTTATTTCTTATTTCTTATTTCTTATTTTTAATTTCTTATTTTTAATTTCTTATTTTCGAGGAGCCTGATGAGTATTGACATTGCGGTGGTCCCCGTGGCGGGGCATGGTACGCGCCTGTTGCCGGCCACCAAGAGCCAGCCCAAGGAGATGTTGTCGGTCGGCCGCAAGCCGGTCGTGCAGTACGTGGCCGAGGAGCTTGCGGCGTCTGGTATTCGGCGCGTACTGTTCGTCACGTCGCGTGGCAAGTCGTCGATCGAACAGCACTTCGACATGGACGAGGGACTGACATCCTATTTGCGCGAATCGGGTCGCGAGGAGCAACTGGAGGCGTTGGAGTTTGAGCGTCTCGACGTCGAATACTTCTACACACGGCAGCGGCGTCAACTTGGTTTGGGGCATGCGATCTTGTGTGCACAACCGTTAATTGGGGACCAGCCGTTCGTGGTCGCGCTCGGCGACTCGATCATCGGGTTACATGCGCAATCGGATATCGTGCGGCGCCTGATCGGGCAATTTGAATCCGCGGGGGCCGGAGTCACGGTGGCGTTTGAGGAGGTTCCGGCGGCGGACGTGGTTCATTATGGAATTGCCAAGCCACGCGGTCGCGTTGACGAGATATTTGAACTGGAAGACGTCGTGGAGAAACCGGCGGTCGCGGAGGCGCCAAGCCGGCTGGCGGTTGCCGCCCGTTACGTTTTCAGTCCCGAGATATTTGCCGCCCTTAAGACAATCGAACCGGGCAAAGGCGGCGAAATCCAGTTGACCGACGCGATTAGTCTACTTCTCAAGCAAGGCGTCAACGGGATCGGCATGGCGCTCCACCCGGATGAGCCGCGTTTCGACATTGGGAATTTCGAGAGTTATTTCAGGACGTTCGCCGAATTCGCGATCACGGATCCGGAATACGGGCACTCGTTTCGAACATTCATTCGTCAATTGATGAATCGCGAGGGTGTGTGATGCAACGCTTGCGGCAATATGCGTTCGCGCGCGCTGGGCTGCTCGGCAACCCGTCGGATGGTTATCACGGCAAGACCTTGTCATTCGCCATCCGCGATTACCGCGCGACGGCCGTTCTGTACGAATGGGACGACGTCGAAATCGTGCTGACTCAGGAGGACCGGAGCCGTTTTCATTCGGTCGCGGAGTTGGTCCACGATGTCAAATTGCATGGCTATTACGGTGGCATCCGCCTGGTCAAAGCGACGATCAAGAAGTTTGTCGAGTACTGCGCGCATAAGAGCGTGGAGGATGCGGCATTCAAGTTGCATGACCGCAACTTCTCGATTCGCTATGCCACGGATATTCCGCGCCAGGTGGGCATGGCCGGGTCGAGTGCGATCGTGGTGGCGACGCTGCGCGCGTTGATGGATTTCTATGCCGTACGGATCCCGCGGGAGATTCTGCCCTCGTTCGTTCTGGCGGTGGAATCCGAGGAATTGGGGATTACGGCCGGTTTGCAGGATCGCGTGATTCAAGTCTATGGCGGCCTCGTCTACATGGACTTTTCCTACGACAAGATGACTTTGCGCGACGGCATGTGGTGTGGCGTCTACGAACGGCTGGATCCGGCGTTACTCCCGTCCGTGTACATTGCCTACGGCACGGACGTCGGCGAACCGACCGAGGTCTTTCACGATAACCTGCGCGCGCGGTACGATCAGGGGGATCCGGACGTTATCGGCGCGATGGAGAAATTCGCCGATCTGGCACGGCGTGGTCGAACCGCCCTTTGCGCGGGGCAACCGGAGAAGCTCGCGGCATTGATTAACGAGAATTTCGACACGCGACGTGCCATCTGCCAGCTTCCGAAGGCGCAAATTAAAATGGTCGAGACGGCGCGCGCGGCGGGTGCATCCGCCAAATTCGCGGGATCTGGCGGCGCGATTGTTGGAACCTACGATGGCGCGGCGATGTGGGAGGAATTACACGCGAAGCTAACACGCATCCATTGCCGAGTATTCCAGCCGATGATTGGTTTGGTAGAGGAGAGTTGAACTGTGGCTACATCCCCACGCGGGTTGGCGGGCTGGTGCGCGGCAACCGTTCTGGTCAGTGCGTTCCTACTGTTTCTGGTCCAGCCGATGATCAGCAAGATGATCCTGCCTTGGTTCGGCGGCAGCCCGGCCGTCTGGACCACTTGCATGCTCTTCTTTCAGGCGTTCCTTCTGGCCGGCTACGCGTATGCTCATTTCCTCGATCGGTTCCCACGCACGCGTTTGCAAGGCGCCTTCCATCTGGTGCTCCTGGTCGCCGCCTTGTTCGTGTTGCCGATCACGCCGAGTGTCGCGTGGAAGCCGGTCGGTAGCGCTCAACCACAATGGCATATTCTCGTCTTACTGACCGTCAGCGTGGGGCTGCCTTACTTTCTGCTCGCTTCGTCGGCACCCCTGATTCAAGCCTGGTATCGCGCCGCGCACCAAGGCCGGTCGCCGTATCGATTCTATGCCTTGTCCAACGTCGGCTCCCTGGGCGCGCTGCTGGCCTATCCCTTCCTGATCGAGCCACGTCTGACGACGTCGGTGCAGGGAGCGCTATGGTCGTGGGGGTTCGCCGGGTTCGCGCTGCTTTGCGCCGCGCTCGCATTCGTCATGGCACGCATGAATCTCAGTCCCACTGATTGGCAACCGAGTGGGGATTCCCCGCTCAGTGATCCGGGAACACTCAAACAGACAGCCCCAAACGTGGATCAATTCGTACTCTGGCTGCTGCTGCCGGCGTTCGGTTCGGTCACGTTGCTGGCCGTCACGAACCACATTTGTCAGGATGTCGCGGTGGTTCCGTTTCTATGGATAGCCCCGCTCGCCCTGTATCTGGTGACGTTCATTATTTCGTTTGATAGCCCGCGCTGGTACTTGCGCCGCACGACGGCGGTCGCCACCATGCTGGCGATCGGTGCCGTGACCGCGATCATCTTTGGGGACCGGGTCGACCATCTGCTTGAACTGTTGCACATCGATTACAAGCTACCGGAGTTTCTGGATAGCCTGAAGATGGAGGTCGGGTGGTACCTGGCGGTCTTATTCCTGGTCTGCATGTTGTGCCATGGCGAGCTGGTGCGCGCCCGGCCGGCGCCCCGGTACTTGACCTCGTTTTATCTAATGGTGGCGTTGGGTGGCGCGTTGGGGGGCGCGTTTGTCGCGCTGGTCTGCCCCGCCATATTCGCGACGTACGTCGAGTCGCACATGGTATTGGCGGGTGGGTTTCTGTTGGGCACGGCGATCCTGGTCCAGTGGTGGTGGTCCGCGCGGCGCACCACGCAGGGCTGGATGGGGCTGGCAATCGCCGCCAGTCTCTGCGCCGTCATGGGAGGACTTGTCGCTTATCAAGCGCAAACCGGCCGCGGCAAGTCTGCCAACCACCGACTCGCCGCGCGACGAAATTTCTACGGCGTTCTGAGCGTTTTTCAAGAGGGACGGGCCGGCAGCGAGACCGAGCGGCGGTTGCTTTATAACGGTCGCATCCTGCACGGTATCCAATTCCTGAGCCCCGATCGGGTCAACGAAGCAACGACCTACTACAATCTCGCCAGTGGAGTCGGACTGACGCTCACGAATTTCAATCGCGTCGGCGCCATGCGCGTCGGTGTGGTCGGACTTGGAGCCGGGACGATCGCGACGTACGGCAAGCCGGGGGACGTCTATCGGTTCTACGAAATCAACCCCGATGTCGTGGATCTGTCGCGATCGTATTTCACGTTCGTGAAAAACAGCCGCGCCGACGTTCAGATCGTGCTCGGCGACGCACGTCTGTCGATGGAACGTGAATTGAACGAAGGGCACCCGCAACAATACGATGTCTTGGCGCTGGATGCCTTCAGCGGCGACGCGATCCCGGCACACCTGCTGACGGTCGAGGCGTTTGGCATCTACTTGAAACAAATACGCCCGGACGGCGTGATCGCCGTGCATACGAGCAACCGGTATCTGGACCTGTGTCCGATCGTCGCGTTGTTGGCGAAACACTATGCTTTGCAAGTCGTCACGGTCGAGGCGGATGACGGAGGGGGCGTGGGGGATTCTTCCTCCGAGTGGATGCTGGTGACACGCAACACGGACTTTCTCAACAGCGTGGCGATTGAAGACGCGTCCAAGCCGGCCAAGGTGCCGGGGCCCGAGATCCGTGTGTGGACCGATCATTTCAGTAATCTGTTCCAGATTTTGCAGTAAGCCATGGCAGCGTGCGTCAACGGTTTGGTCTTCAATATCCAGCGTTACAGCCTGCATGACGGTCCGGGAATCCGCTCCACCGTGTTTCTTAAGGGCTGCCCGCTCAGTTGTGCCTGGTGCCAGAACCCGGAAAGCCGCGCGCCGGCCCCCGAACTACGCTGGATCCAGACCCGGTGCATGGATTGTGGCGAGTGCCTGGCAGCGTGTCCCGAACGCCACGGAGCCCCCCGCACCGCGCACGAGGTCGGACGCTGTACCCTGTGCGGTTCTTGCGTCGAGGCATGCCCGACCGGAGCACGCGAGATCATGGGTCGTCACATGTCGGTGGCCGAAGTCGTCGACCATCTGCTGCGGGACCGCGTCTTCATGGACCAATCGCATGGTGGCGTGACGATATCAGGTGGTGAGCCACTTGCGCAACCCGAATTCACGCGGCATCTGCTGGACGCCCTGCGCGCGGAGTCGGTACATACGGCGCTCGATACGTGCGGGTTCGCCCCTCCGCAGGTCCTCCTGGCCGTCGCCGCGGCGGCGGACCTTATTCTATACGACATCAAGGCAATCGACGATGAAATGCACCGGCGGCACACGGGCGTGTCAAACCATCGGATCCTGGCCAACCTCGAGACACTGGCGCATGCTCACGACAATATCTGGGTCCGCGTTCCGTTGATTCCAGACGTAAACCTTGACGCGGAATCACTGGCGGGGATCGCCCGTTTTGTCGCCTCAATACGCGGTATTCGCCAAGTCAATCTGTTACCCTATCATGAATTAGGGACCACGAAAGCGCGGACACCAGCCGGCGCGGAAACCGAGCGTCGATTGGGCACGCTTTCGGACGCGCAAGTTCAGAGGGCGGTCGCGATATTCCAGGCCGCCGGATTAATGACTATGGTGGGTGGCTGAACCATGAACGATCGAACCGAGAGACTGCGCGCAGCGAGTCTGGCCGCACAGCCCCGCATCTCACCGGAGCGTGCGCGTCTGCTGACCGAATTCTATCGCGCGAATGAAGGGAAATACTCGATTCCCGTACTCCGCGCCAAGTCGTTCTATCACCTGTGCGCGAACAAGGCAATCTATCTCGGCCCCGACGAATTGATCGTCGGCGAACGCGGTCCCGCGCCCAAAGCGGTCCCCACGTATCCCGAGCTGACGTGCCATAGTCTGAACGACCTCGAAGTTCTCGCAACGCGCGCGAAGACGCGTTATGCCTCCGATGCCGCCTGTCGTCAAGTCTACCAGGATAAGGTCGTTCCGTACTGGACCGGTCGCAGCATGCGGGACAAGATCCTTGCCGCCATGTCGCCGGAATGGATCGACGCGTACGAAGCGGGCATGTACACCGAGTTCATGGAGCAACGCGCGCCCGGGCACACCGTGCTCGATGACAAAATCTACCGGCAGGGCCTGCGCGATTTCCAAAATAATATCGCGAAGGCGGTGCATAATCTGGATCTCTTGAACGATCCGAACGCGTACGCGAAACGCGAAGAGTTGCGCGCCATGGATATCGCCTGCGGGGCGGTGATCCTGTTCGCCCGACGGCATGCGGATCTGGCCGCGGAACAGACGCTGGCCGAGTCCGACCCGCGGCGGCGTGCGGAACTGGAAAAAATCGCTGCCGTCTGCCGGCATGTCCCGGCACGCGCGCCGCGTGATTTCCACGAGGCGTTGCAGGCATATTGGTTTTGCCATCTCGCGGTCATCACGGAACTGAACGGTTGGGATGCATTTAGCCCGGGACACCTGGATCAACACTTGTGGCCCTTCTACCGGCAGGGCCAGGAAGACGGATCCTTGTCACGTGCTCAAGCCAAGGAGCTGCTGGAAACGTTCTTCATTAAGTTCAATAATCACACAGCGCCACCCAAAGTCGGCGTGACGGCGGCGGAGAGCGGCACGTATACGGACTTCGCGAATATTAATCTGGCCGGCCTGCTGCCGGATGGCGCGGACGGCTCGAATGAATTGACCCACGTCCTGCTCGATATCATCGACGAAATGCACCTATTGCAGCCGAGTAACAACTTGCAACTGTCACGCAAGACGCCCGATGCCGTCTTGAAACATGCTCTGCGCGTGATCCGTAACGGGTATGGGTTCCCGTCGGTCTTCAACGCGGATGCTGTCATTCAAGAGCAGATTCGGCAGGGCAAGACGCTCGAGGATGCACGTGCCGGTGGTTGTAGCGGCTGCGTCGAAACCGGCGCGTTCGGCAAGGAAGCCTATATTCTAACCGGCTATTTCAATCTGCCTAAAGTGCTCGAGCTTGCCCTGCACGACGGCCGGGATCCGCGCTCCGGAAAACAACTCGGACCGCGTACCGGTACCCCCGACCAGCTCACGACGTTCGAGGACCTGTTCACCGCGTTGCGCCGCCAGCTGCATTATTTTGTCGAGTTGAAGATCAAGGGCAATCAGGTCATTGAACAGATGTACGCACGCTTGATGCCCGCACCGTTTCTGTCGGTGCTCACGGATGACTGTGTCAAGAACGGCACGGACTATAACGCGGGCGGCGCGCGCTATAATCATACCTTCATCCAGTTCGTCGGCATTGGCACGTTGACCGACAGCCTGGCGGCCATCCGGAAACTGGTCTTCGACGATGGAGACGTTGACCTTGACCAGTTCGTAAGTACGCTGGATCAGAACTTCGCCGGACAGGAAGTTCTGCATCAGCGTTTGCTCCATCGCATGCCCAAGTATGGCAACGACGATGATTATGCCGATCAATTGATGGTGCGCGCGTTCCGCGCGATTTTCGAAGAAGTCGATGGCCGCCCGAATTCCAAGGGTGGCAAGTATCAAGTCGAGATGTTACCGACGACATGCCATGTCTATTTTGGCGTGATGACCGGCGCGACGCCCGATGGCCGAACTGCCGGCCGCCCCCTGTCGGAAGGGATCTCGCCGGTCCAGGGCGCCGATCGCCATGGCCCGACCGCCGTCGTGAAGTCCGCCGCCAAAATGGACCATGTTAAGACGGGGGGTACGCTCCTGAACATGAAGTTCACGCCGGCTCTCTTGGCCGACGAAATGGCGATCGATAAACTCGCCCAGTTGGTACGCGGCTACTTCACACTCGAAGGACACCACATGCAATTCAACGTGGTGCGCGCCGATATGCTGCGCGAAGCACAAGCGGAACCGGACACGTTCCGCGATCTGATCGTTCGCGTGGCCGGATACAGCGACTATTTTTGTGACCTGTCGCGCGAACTCCAGGACGAGATCATCGCGCGCACCGAGCACGCCACCTTGTAACCGACCGCCCGTTGTGCCGCCCCCTCTCGCCACCCCGACACAGCCCCCATGCACGACGGCCTAGTATTAATCTTAATCTTACTCTTAATCTTAATCTTAATCATAACGCGGGCTTCGCCCGCAACCCAAGTAGGTCCGGCTTGCAAGCCGGCCTGGAAACGCCGTATGATCGGGTACCGGGTCCTACCCGGCAGGTGGGACCTACTCACATGCGCGCACGGCGCGCGCATGTGGCAGCCTAACAATCTAACGAGGCGTTGCCGCTAACCAATGGACGGATCCCGGCACGCTGGAACGTATGATTCTGCACGACCCGCCGCCCGCAAC
>CAZSOG010000151.1:0-8397 GCA_964607555.1 uncultured Pirellulaceae bacterium
TTTTCCACACGCACGCCATTACGGCCTGCCACGAACACGTTCTTTACGCCGAAGGCGTTACACTCCAGAACGCAGGGTCATCCGCCACAGGCGGACGGAGGCGGACGAAGCGCCACCCTGGGTGACGCTCCCCAAAAAACACATTCCCCGCCGCAGTGTACGCGTACCGAACAAAAGACCCCCATGGGCTTGTCCCATGGGTGAATCAGTCTCCCAGCTACAGCGGACCCACATTTCGGGTTTGTCTACAGGCCGGGGGCGCTACCGGCGGGTTTACCGTTTACGTTACTTATTTTGGGTGGTTTTTTGCCAGATCCACGGCTGGACCAGCCAAAAGTGCTGGACATATCGACGGATTTGTGTGACAATCAAGAGCGGACGCCTTATCTACTGACTCATCTGATTTTTATTCGCCCCCACTCTGTTTCATTCGTCCGGAGAATTTTTGAGGAGAGCAATCATGGTCCGCGAACGACGTCCCGCATTTACGCTTGTCGAACTACTGGTGGTGATCACGATTATCGGTATATTGGTCGGGCTGCTGCTGCCCGCCGTGCAATCGGCCCGTGAAGCCGCTCGGCGTATGGCCTGCATGAACAACATGCGGCAGTTTGGGATCGCGGTTGCCAATTTCGAAAGCAGCCGGCAACGCTACCCGGGCTACCAGGAACTCGTGCTGCCGATGAATCCGAGCGCGGCTGCGGTTGGCAATAACAAGCCTGCATCGTGGGCGGTCATGTTGCTTGAGTACTTGGACCATTCCGATATTTTCGAACGCTGGTCCAGCAGCGTGGTGCCCATTACGAGCCCGGTGCTAACGCCTCAGCTGGATGTAATGCACTGTGGAAGCACGCCACATCGGCCCAACGTGCGTGGCGAGACATCGTATGTGGTCAATGCCGGGTTCATGCCGCGAACGACGGATCCAACACCTTACAGCAATGCCTATTATTTGCAGACTGCCCAGCGACAGGCCAACGGTCTGTTCATGGACCTGATTTCGTTTCCCAACGCGAAAGTGGCCCCTTCGGACGTGCGCGATGGCCAATCCAACACCCTGATGGCGAGCGAGAACTTGCTCGCAACCGTTTGGTACTCGGTCGGCTCTCCGGACCCCTCCCAGACTGCCTTGGTGATTAATCGGCCCGGTTGGCCGTCCCCGATTTCTTTTCCGACGCCGGTCAATGGCCGATTCGGCAGCACGTTTGTGTGGTGTTACGCGGCCGAACCCGGCAATGTCACGCACGACGGCGATCGGCCCGTCCCGCAAGTTCCGCCGGCGCCATGGATGAAGATCAACGGTGAGCTAACCCAGTTTGGAGTCGGTGCCGGGGCGAACGCCGAGTGGGCGCGTCCGTCGTCCTTTCATCCGGGGGGCGTGAACGCGGTCTTCGCCGATGGGAAAACGACGTTTCTATCGGACCAGATCACCTACCACGTGTACCAGCAGCTGATGACGCCGCATGGAACGCAGTCTGACATGCCGCTGCACATGTCCTACGTTCTGAGCGACGACGACTATTGATCCACTGTGTGTTTTCGGTAAGCGTGAAAGACTTTTTCGTTGGGGGGTGCTGGATCGACCAGAGAGCGGCGGGCATCGGCTCCGCAGTGCCCGGCCGGCGATGGTTCCAAGGCAACCAACTGGCCGGATTGGCGGTAGGCTGATCGACGTAATATAGGCGCTCGATCAAACAATCTTCCAGAAAAGTCAGACTTCTTAACGCTCTACTTTCGCCAGGGACGGGACAGCCGGCCTTTCATTGCCCACGTGCAGAGGCCCCCACGTTCACGCGGCGGGAGCCTCACCTTCAACCTAGCCGCGCGCCGTCGCCCCTCAGGTTCCGCGAGGCCCCCGCGTTCGCGCGGCGGGAGGCTCACCTTCAACCTAGCCGCGCGCCGTCGTCCTCAGGTTCCGCGAGGTCCCCGCGTTCGCGCGGCGGGGTACGTGTGTGCAGAACATCGCTCCGATTCTCGCCGGCGTGCTGACGCCCGCTGAAGAACAAGGCAATCTCGTGATCGGTATCCGTCACGACGATTCCCGTGGTATACATACCCCGGTGCAATGGATCCCGTTAGAAACCTTGTGGGCCGAAATTCGATAATCTTGGGTCGAGTTTTTGGGGCAGATCGTTTCTGTCGCGCTGTTAGGTGAGAAAGGAAATAGGAGTTGGGCATCAGATTCTTAGGCTGCCACATGCGCGCACCGTGCGTGCATCCTTGGTGTCGGGGTGGCACGGTTGTAGACAACGTTGACTCGTTGTAGAGAGTTTCGTTGTGCATCGCACTGATGCGTGGTGTCGTGAATTGCGATTCTCTTTGTGTAACGCCGTCGGCGTAAGGACATGCGCGGGACGTGTACCCAGGGTGCGCTTGGCCTGTTAAGACATTGGGGTTGACACATTGATTAGAGCGGCTGGACCGGCATCTCTTTTCTACCGCTGTCGAGGTTGAATATGGCCTTCAGCCAAAGGACTCCATGGCAAATACCAACCTGGGGCGTCGGTCGCCTTCGGCTCCCTGGGCCCCAGGCTGCGATGAATATGGCCTTCGGCCAAGGCGCTTCGATAGATCCCTGTAAGGTTCCCACGGCTGACGGTTCGCAAACGGCATGAAAACCGGATAAGGTTCCTCTGGCGTCAACCCCAGTTTTTTAACAGCCCAGGGTGCGCCCCGCCTTCGTAAGAACTTCGGCGGACCGATGGGCTGTGGAATGTAACCGCTTCGTGGTAAAGGCATGAACACCGACAGAGTGCCGATGGCACAGGGATTTCCCGAATCGAATGTCGCGAGGTACCATAACTTCGGTGCGCCGAACCGTTTTCCACACGCACACCATTACGGCTTGCCACGAACACGTTCCTTACGCCGAAGGCGTTATACTCCAAAGCCCAGGGTAAGTCCGCCGGAGGCGGACGCCACCCTGGGTTACGGTCCCCCTAACATACATTTACGCCGAAGGCGTTACACAAGAAACCACCATATTCCGGACACTCTAACTTTTCGAGACAGTGGAACGAGTTGGCGATGTAAAACTGCGCAAGAACAGGCTCTGGTGCATTGTCAATTACAGGTTGCGGCACTAGGGCGGCCTACGACCCGGCCAGACCGCGCCGTTCGAGCAGCGGCTGGATGCTCGGTTCGCTGCCGCGAAACTGTTTGTAGAGTTTCATCGGGTCATCGGTCCCGCCGCGGGTTAAGATGTTGTCATGAAACGCCTTGGCGGTCTTGGGATCGAAGATATTCCCGGTCTCCTTAAACGCCGCGAAGGCGTCGGCGTCGAGCACTTCGGCCCAAACATAGGAGTAATACCCGGCCGAATAACCACCAGCGAAAATGTGCTGGAAGTACGGGCTTCGGTAGCGGGGAATGATCTCGGGAATCAAGCCGATGCGCTGCATTGATTTGTTTTCGAAGGCAAGCACATCGATCGCGGGATCTGCTACGGTGCGCGTGTGCCAGTCCATGTCGAGGAACGATGCGGCCAGATACTCGGTCGTCGCGAACCCCTGGTTGAAGAAACGTGCTTTCTGAATCTTCGCGATCAGTTCGTCGGGCATCGGCGCGCCGGTCTTGTAGTGGCGCGCATACATCTTCAGGACTTCGGGTTCGGAAGCCCAGTTCTCCATGATCTGGGAAGGCAATTCCACGAAGTCGCGGGCCACGTTGGTACAGGCTAGGGTCTTGTACTCGCAGTCCGAGGAGAGTCCATGCAACGCGTGACCAAACTCGTGAAATAGAGTGCGCACTTCTTCAAACGATAGCAAGGATGGCTTGTCGGCTGTCGGTTTCGAGAAGTTGCCGACATTGTAGATTACCGGCCGGATGTCCTTGCCGTCCTTCTTCCACTGCATCCGAAATTCACTCATCCAGGCCCCGCCACGTTTGCTGGCTCGCGGGAAATAATCGACATACAGGATGCCCACATGCTTTCCGGTCGCGTCTTTCACTTGAAACGCCGACACATCTTTGTGATAGATGGGCAGATCATCTCGCGGTATGAATTGCAGACCATACAATCGAGACGCCACGGCGAACGCGCCTTGCCGCACATTATCCAGTTCGAAATATGGGCGGAGCATCTCTTCGTCGAGATCGTACGTGGACTTTTTTACTTTTTCGGCATAGTACCACCAGTCCCACGATTGGAGCTTGAAATCGCCCCCTTCGCGGTCGATGATCTTCTGCATTTCGACGACTTCTTGCTTGGCTTTCGCCAACGCCGGCGTCCAAACCTGTTCGAGCAATTTGTAGACGTTTTCGGGCCGCTTGGCCATGCAGTCATCCAACACGTAGTTAGCATGGGTTGCAAAGCCCAGCAGTTTGGCCCGCTCGGTCCGCGACGCGACAATTTCAGCGAGGATCTTTTTGTTGTCAAGCTTGTCGTCGTGATTGCCACGCTCGAAATAAGCGCGGTAGATCTTTTCGCGAAGAGCGCGTCGCTGGGAATACTGCAGGAACGGGATCAGACTCGGTTTGTGCAGCGTAAAGACCCACTTGCCGTCGTGCCCTCGTTCAGTGGCCGCTTCCGCGGCCGCCGCAATCACGTTGTCAGGCAGACCGGCCAGGTCCTCGCGCCGGTCAATCACCAGCTCGAATCGATTGTTCTCCTTGAGAATGTTTTGCCCGAACCGCAACGTAAGCTCGGAGAGTCGCGCGTTGATCTCCTTCAAACGCTTTTTCTGCTCAGGTGGCAACAGGGCCCCACCACGCACGAATCGTTTGTAAACCTCTTCCACCAACTTGTGTTGCTCCGGGTCCAAATCAAGCGAGTCGCGGGCGTCATGAACCTTCTTGACCCGTTCGAACAAACGCTCGTTCAACAGGATCGCATCCTGATGCTTGGACAGCATCGGCGCGACTTTCTCCGCGATCGTTTCCAACTCGGGATTGGTCATCGCCGAGTGCATTGCGGAGAATACATGGTCGACACGATCCAGGCGTCCACCGCTGCGGTCCAACGCCGCGATCGTGTTTTCGAACGTGGGTGCCGCCGCCTGCGCCACGATCTTGTCGATCTGCCGATCGTGTTGCTGGATGAACTGTTCGAACGCCGGTAAGTAGTGCTCGATCTTGATTTGATCGAAGGGCGGGACACCAAACGGTGTGTTCCAGTCGAGGAAAAACGGATTATCCGGTTTCTTGGCACCGGTCAACAAGGCAGCCACGACGGCTGGTACGAGGATCAACATCAGTTTCATCAGCGAACAACTCCTGTCGGTTAAGTTAAGTCGTCTACTTGATCCCAAGCTCCTGCTGGATTTTCTCCAGCGGCACGCCTTTGGTTTCAGGCATGACGAAGAGTACCCAGAGCAACTGCAGTACCATCATGACGGCGTAGAAAGCAAACGTATGGCCCCCCGACTGTTCCGCGAAAATCGGAAACGTCCAGGATATCAAGGCGGCCATGAACCAATGCGTGAAACTGCCGAGTGCCTGGCCACGGGCGCGGACGCGGTTCGGGAAAATCTCACTGATAAACACCCATATCACGGCCCCCTGACCAAAGGCGTGCGAGGCGATGAACACCAGCAGGCTGGCAAGGACGACAATGCTGCCGGTCGATGTGAAATGCGTGCCATAGGTGTAGAAAGCCCATGCGACCGTCCCCAGACTAACGATGTAGCCGATCGAACCGACAATCATCAGTTTTTTGCGTCCGAACAGGTCGATCACGGCCAGCGCGAGCATGGTAAACACCAGATTCGTTCCGCCAACAGCCACGGTCTGAAGCAGCGCCGAGTTCTCCCCGGCACCCGCCATTTCGAAAATCCGTGGCGCATAGTACATCAGCGCGTTGATCCCGGACAGCTGGTTGAACGCGGCGATCGCAACCGCCAGCAAGATCGGCTTGCGGTACGCCGCACGGAAGAAAGGCTCGCGCAAACTGTGATGGTCCAGGTCGAGCGAGGTCTTGATCTCCGCCAATTCCGTTTGCACGCTGTCGGTGTCCGTTCCCAAACGTCCCAAGATGTGTGCGGCCTGATCGATGCGTCCCTGCGCGACCAACCACCGTGGACTGGGCGGTGTCACGAATAGTAATCCAAAAAACAAGATTGCCGGGAATGCCTCGACACCGAACATCCACCGCCAGGCGATATCACCGAGGGCAACCTGCGCGATGACATAGTTCGAAAAGAACGCCAGCAGGATGCCGAATACGATATTGAACTGAGTGATCGCGACCAGGCGACCGCGATACTTGGCGGGCGAAATCTCCGCGATATACATTGGTGACACGACCGACGCGCCACCGACGCCAATCCCGCCGATAAAGCGAAAGAACAGGAATGAATACCAGTCCCAGGCCAGAGCGCTGCCGACCGCCGAAACGAAGTACAACACCGCGATCATGATCAACACCGCCCGGCGTCCAAGTCGGTCCGCCGGCACACCGACCGACATCGCGCCGACAATCGTCCCAATCAGCGCGCTGGCCACCGTGAACCCGTGCCAGAAACTGTCCAAATGATAGACGGCCTTCAACGCGTCATTCGCGCCCGAGATAACCGCCGTGTCGAACCCGAACAGCAATCCGCCCAACGCCGCGATCAGCGTACAGCCTATCAAGTAGCCCTTCTTATGCATGGTCTTTTCTCGATTCGTGAATTCCGAAGCACAACCGAATGAACGGGGGTGAAGTATTGCATCCTCGAGATCAGATTGCAATCCTACGCCGATCTCAGTCGGCGGTGGCCGTTAGACAAATGACCTGCCCATTGGTGAGCGTGACCAGGCAATGCCTCTTGGTCAACGCAATCCCCCAACGCACCGGCGGGGAATCCAGCTTGACTGTCCACAGCCTTCGTCCGTCGAGCGTGAGGCCTTCGACACTACCTTCGTGCAGCACGACCAGCCCATCACTGCCGACGGCCAGGCCGCGCACATCGGCCGCCTTGCCGGCCCAGAGAACAGAGGGGGCGAGCGGTACCTTCATGACATCCCAGGGCACCGTCGTGGCGATGATCTTCCCTCCCGTTTTCGGGTCCGTATTCATCAAGTCGACAATTCGGTCGAGCGACGGCACGTCGGCCGCGCAGAACAGGCGGTTTTGAACGAGTGCGATGTGCCGTCCGGCCGTTTGGAAATAGACACGGCCCTGGTGTCGCTTGAAGATCGTGGTTCGTGTCCGCTCATGCGAATAGAGTTCCCACCCACTGGCACACGGCTTTCCATCGGGCTCGAGAAACACCTCCATTCCCGCCTCCAACTTGTTGACGATGCGTGCGTTCTTACCGCTGCGCGCGTCGAGTGCGACCATGCCGACCGGCGCGCCGCCGTTGACAAAAATCGTATCGTTCTGCACCAGGATATTTCCCTGGACGCCAAAACTCGGCTTCGATGCGGCTTGGTCGGGCGAGTACGCCCGGCGCCAACGGAACGTACCGTTCGCAAGATCAATGGCGGCGGCGACCGCGCCATCGGCCGCCGTGCTGCCGGCAATCGTATACAGCGTTCCCGAATCATCGATTGCCACGCCACCGCCGATGGGCCACGCGGATACCAGGCGGTTCATGATGTTAATCAATCGCTTTTTCGGCGCAAGCTGCGTGCGGCCCATGACGTGGCCGTTGGCGGCATCGATGCAGTACAGGAAACCATCACACGATCCAAACACGGCGCGACCGTTCCAGTAAGCCGGTGGATAAAGCACGGCCGCCTGTGCAGCCGACTGCCAAAGCGTCTTCCCGCTGGCAACGTCCAGGCCAGTCACGATGCCGTCGTGCGCGCCGATCAAGACCCGATTGGCGGCACAGACCGGTGCCGTGAGTCCGCTCGTTGACAGGTTGCGCCGCCACGCTACTTGCACGGATTTCGGTACACCCGCGGCCACCGTGGCGGTACCAGCCGGGTCGGCGCGGAACATCGGCCAGTCACTCGCGGCGGCCGGATCGGCCGTCGTGGGCGTCTTCCACCCAAGCGACCCGTTGCCCGTATCTGGCAAAGCAACCGGCTGACGCGGTGCCATTGAAAATGTCCCGTGTGTCTGCCAGCAATCGCACGCCAGCGGCATCCAATACAGCCGCCCGTTGGCCGGCACGACCCCATCGAAACAACCGGGCCGCACCACGCCCTCGTACGCGGCCAACTTGCGCGCCCCGATGTCGACATAGACCGTTCTTCCCTCGCCGCCGCCAGGCCGGTAATAGAACTGCTCGGCCGTCGCCGTCAGACGCGTGCATGATCCGATGATTCCCAAACCGAACTGATCGGTGACCGCGCCGGAGACGGGATCAAGTCGCTGACACGACGCCGTGCGCGCGGCGACACGCGGTACGATGTACAGACTGTTGCCGAGAAAAAACGCGTGGGGTGACTCGATCGGCACACTCCAAAGCAACTTACCCGTTGCAAAATCGATGCCAAACGTCTTGCGATAGGATGGACCGGCAATGC
>CAZSOG010000152.1:0-8385 GCA_964607555.1 uncultured Pirellulaceae bacterium
ACCTGCTGGATCTGGCGCGCGCTTACCGGGCACCGCGGACGCGCTGGACGGGCGCCCCGCGGACACGCGCGGCGTTCCTCAAAGGACTCGATTATTGGCTGCGGCACGACTTCAGGAACCCAAACTGGTGGTGGAACAAGATCGGCGTGCCCCGTGCGATGAGCGACCTGGTGCTGATGATGGACCAGGATCTGTCGGCGGATCAACGTACGCGCGGACTGCGGATCGTCGCGCGCGCCGAGATGGGAATGACCGGCCAGAATCTCGTGTGGGTTACCGAAGTGACGGCGATTCGAGCGATCCTGGAAAACGATGCGCGTCTGGTCCATAAGGCGTACCGACGAATTGCCGACGAGATTCGGGTCTCGGCGGCGGAAGGGATCCAGGGCGATTTCAGTTTCCATCAACATGGGCCCTGTTTGTATAACCACGGTTACGGGGCCGGGTTTGCCGTCGATTGCGCCCATTTAGCAACCGTCGTGAAGGGGACGGACATGGCGTTTTCGAAAACAACGTTGCAAACACTCGCCGGCCTGATTCTGGATGGCAGCCAGTGGATGGCGCGCGGAAGGGTCAGTGATTTTGGCGCCGAGGGACGTGAGTTGACGCGACCGAATCAGGATGCGAGCTACCTCGGGCGGGCCGCCGCCGACATGCTCGAAGCAGCCGATCTGCGACGGGCGGAGTTTCGTGATCTGGTCGCGCGCGTGGCCGGCCGATCGGCACCGCCACTGGTCGGGAACCGCCACTTCTGGTGTTCGGACTTCATGACCCACCAGCGCGAGGCCTACTACGCCTCGGCACGCATGGTCTCCAAGCGGATCTACAATACGGACGGACCGGCGAACCAGGAGGGCCTGAAAAGCCATCATCTGGCCGACGGGTGCATGGTGGTCATGCGCACCGGACACGAGTACGCGGGAATTTTTCCGGTTTGGGATTGGCAGAAGATCCCTGGGACGACCGCGCTGCAATTGCCGGAATTGACTGGGACGCCGCGGTACAAAGGAAAACGGGCGTTTGTTGGCGGGGTTTCTGATGGTTTGCATGGCATGGCCGCGATGGAGCTCGCCAATGGGCCACTGACGGCGCGCAAGAGCTGGTTCTTTTTCGATGACCCGATGCGGGTGGCTCGCTTGGAAACAGAGGAGCACGGTTGGCAGCCTGAGAATCTGATCGTCTGCCTGGGGACCGCCATCGCGTGTGCCGATTCGGAACATCCAGTCATGACGACGTTGAATCAGTGCCTGCTGCACGGCGACGTGGTGGTGTCGGACGGAAAGGCCGCACGCGTGCTATCGTCCGGTACGCATGACGTGGATGATCCGGCCTGGATCTGGCATGATCAAGTCGGCTATTTGCTGCTGCAACCGGCCAGTGTGCGAGTTCGCAACGCCGCCCAGTCGGGAAGTTGGCACTTGATCAACGAGCGTGCGTCCAAGCAGACGATTACCAAGGATGTTTTTCGTGCGACGATCAATCACCGTGCCGGCCCGCGGAACGAGTCGTATGCGTACTGCGTCCTGCCGGGCGTCACCGCGGACACGCTGAAACCAACGATTCAGTCGCCCGTCCGCGTCATTGCGAACCGCGCGAACCTGCAAGCGGTTTGGCACCCCACGCTCCGCTTGGCCGGCTTGGCCTTCTATCAGGCAGGAACGTGCGCCGTGACGCCGAGTCTGACGTTGGCGGTCGATACGCCGTGTCTGGTGCTGCTGCGGATATGCGATGATGGCTGCGTTGTGTCGGTTGCCAACCCGGTCAATAAGGCGGCCGACATCGCGGTCGATTTGCGCGTCCGCGCCCCCAAGTCGCGAACCGGCGTCAAGTCGATCCATCAACGGCTGCATCTGCCGGGCGGTCTGGATGCCGGGAAGACGGTCACGATCCGGTGTGATGGCGATGGGGCGTGACCGGTTGGCGAGCGGTTCAGGCCGCCACGAGACATCGTGGCCGTTCACGGGATCTTGGACTGTCATTGTGTTCGACCCGTGTTTTTCCGCATATTTTGCATTCCGAGTCAACTTCGTGTGATGAGGCACGCAGCGCGGATGAGGTAATCTCAAATGAGATGTTCCGCGCCCATCAATCAGAAGAATCGTCGCGCAACGTGACACGTCATGTCGATCAGGATCAGGAGTAAGAGTAAGAGTAAGAGTAAGATTAAGATTAAGAGTAAGAGTAAGAGTAAGAGTAAGAGTAAGAGTAAGAGTAAGAAGACCCGCCGTTCATGGCGAAAGGTCGTGGACGGCCGCTAGGCATCGTATTCGCTGCCGGGCCAGGGGCCGGGCGGCGCGGGCGGCATGGGAACGATCTGCCGGTCGATGCGAAAGATGTGAAACCCGCGTGCCAGATAGTTTTGCAAACCGCGTGGACTGTCAAGGCTGCATGTGTGGAGCCACACGCGGCGTGTACCAAGCGCCCACGCAAAACGCACGGCGCGCGTCAATAGATCACCGCCGTAGCCGTGGCCATGGAATTGCGGCAAGAGGCCAAACGATCGAATCTCGATATCACCGGCCGCCTGCTGCTCTGCCTCGAAGTACCCGGCCGGCGTCCCACGCACGTAGCCAACGCCGGTGTGCATCGTGTCGCAATCCAAGTAGTCGAGCCATTTGGCGTAGGTCCAGTCGAGTCGGTCGACCCAGTACCAACGGCCGCCCACCGCGGAATAGAGAAACCGATTCAGCTCCGGGCACGGTATCTCCGCTTCGATCACTGTCAAATCGGTCGTCGGCGCCGGCTTGAGATCGTCCGGACTCAACATCTCCACATGGGTCGTCTCGACTTCGACATATCGAGTCTCGTCGGGGCCCGTTGTGCTGTTCATGGTGCATGTCCTACACTTGGCAAGTTGTGATCAGTGTGAAGTGTACGTATCAGGCCGTACCCGTACAACGGGCGGCGGTCGACCGTGCCCGTCCGAAAGGAGCGTGCGAGTGCAAGCCAAGGTCTACTACGCCGATACCGATGCGGGGGGCGTCGTCTATTATGCGAATTATCTCCGCTGGATGGAGATGGGACGTTGCGAGTTGATCGAGCGGCTGGGAATCACCGTCCAGGAGCTTGCCGCGCGCGGCGTTCTTTTTGCCGTCGCGCACGTGGAAATCGACTATCTTGTGTCCGCCGTGCTCGGTGATGTCGTTGCGATCGAGACCGATGTCGAGCGTGTGCGGCGCGTGCGTTTCATGCTCCAACAACGCGTCGTACGGGTCACGGACGGCCAGCTTCTTGCGACCGCCAAACTCACGATGGCGTGCGTGAACCCGCAAGGTAAACTGATCGCACTGCCGGACGAAGTCCGCGGCTCGCTTATTGCTTGCGTGCCTGAGTAACACGCGGCTGGCCGGCCAGGTCGGGGATCGTTTCGACATCGTGAAATGAGGCATTGTGCGCGAGTGCCGCGGCGACTTGGTCCGCGATCATGGGGCTGTGTTCGAGCACAAGCCAGCCGTCGGGGTTGAGGCGCGCGGACGCCTGCGGAATGAGTCGGTCGATGACCTCGGTTCCCTTGGGACCGGCGAGCAACGCTTCGCGCGGTTCATGGTTCTTGACGTCCACGGCCAGTTCTTCATACTCGGCGCGACTGACATAGGGCGGATTACTCGCGATGATGTCGAGCTGCTGGTCGGGCGGCAGCGGTTCGAGCAAGTCCCCTGCCAACAGGGTCACGCGGTCTTCACAGGTGTGCCGTGCCAGGTTGCGCGCCGCGATGGCGAGTGCGGCGCTGCTGCTGTCGGTTGCCCAGATCCTGGCTTCGGTCAAGAATGTGGCACAGCAGACGGCGATGATGCCGCTCCCCGTGCCGACGTCCGCGATCGTGATGTCGGGCCGCATGGCTTTCGCCAGATCGAGTACCGTGACAACCAGATGTTCCGTTTCAGGGCGTGGAATCAGCACGTCCGGCGAGACGAAAAAAGGGAGCGAATAAAACTCGCGATAGCCGACCAGGTAGGCAACCGGCGTCCCCTCGGCACGCCGTCGCACCAAATCGCGAAACGTCGCGCGCAATTCGTCCGAAGCCGGCTCACGATACGCGGTGTACAACTCGATGCGTTGGCAATCCCGCGCGTGGGCCAGAAGCACCTCCGCGTCAAGTCGAGGACTCGCGGCACCTCGCTCACGCAGAAAATCCGTTGTCCAACGCAGCAGGCGTTCGATGGTCCAAGTGGTGTTCGAAGGCATGGTGATTTCGTCAATCCAAATGGCCCATGGAACTGCGGAGTTCCTGGCGATCGTGATCGGTCAAGGCTTGGATGATCGGCTCCAAGTTCCCCGCGATGATCTGATCGAGTTTATAGAGGGTCAAGTTGATGCGATGGTCCGTGACACGGTTTTCCGGGAAATTATAGGTGCGAATCCGCTGGCTTCGGTCGCCCGACCCAACCAGGCTCTTCCGTTCCGTGGCCCGCTTGGCCTGCTCTTCCTGCTGGTAGCGGTCGTACAGCCTTGATTTGAGAACGCGCAGCGCCTTGGCCAGGTTCTTGTGCTGGCTCTTTTCATCCTGAATCGATACCACGATCCCGGACTCATAGTGCGTCAGCCGGATTGCCGAAGCGGTCTTATTCACATGTTGGCCGCCCGGTCCACTGGCGTGGAAAATGTCCTTGCGGTAGTCATCCGGCTTGACATCAACCTCGACATCCTCCGGTTCCGGCAGCACGGCGACCGTCGCGGCCGATGTGTGGATGCGTCCCTTCGCCTCGGTTTCCGGTACCCGCTGCACACGGTGACCGCCACTTTCGTACTGCAGCTGCCGGTACACCTCGTCACCCTCGAACGCCAACGTGATTTCCTTGAAGCCGCCGAGTTCCGTCGCGTTGGCCGTCAGAAGCTCGATTTTCCACCGTTTGAATTCCGCGTAACGCTTATACATTTCGTACAAATCGCGCGCGAACAACGCCGCTTCGTCACCGCCGGTGCCCGCCCGGATTTCCATGACGCACCGGTTGCGATTGGCGTCTTCACCACCGGCAGTCAGATCGAGCAGTTCGTTCCAAATCCCCTCGCGCCGCTGTTTGAGATCGGGGATTTCAAGCTCCGCCATTTCGCGCTCTTCCGGGTCCGCGCTGGTCGCCATCTCCTGCACTTCGCGGATCTCTTCATTCAACCGCTTGAACGCGCGATATTTCTTCGCCAACTTGGCCAACGACCCATGCTCGCGCGCAATCGCCGCAATTCGATTGGCGTTGGACATGACGTCCGGATCGGCCATCTGTTGTTCTAGTTGCTCGAATCGCTCGAGCTTCTCTTCCAGCATCTTGCGCATGGTCATCCCCGGTGACGGCCCGACATGGACCGAATAACGCCGGTCTGCCGCGGGCTCGGTGTTGTCAGCACGTCCGCATCATACTGAGATCGTACAAAGTATGGAATGGACTGTCAGCGAACGCGCCGTGTCGGCGTGTGAGAAGACGCCCAGGAAACGGACCGGCACACGCACGCAACATGCGCCAGCCATGTGCGCACGCCGTCACGTCCAATACAACAGCATGGCAACGCGGGAAGAGGCGATCGAGGGTCCCGGCAAGCACGCGGCAGCGTCTATTTCTTTGGCTTCTTCTTGCCACGCTGTAAGCTCGCGTAACTGCCCGCAGCAAACTTGCTCTGAAACTTCTCAATGCGGCCGGCCGTGTCAACATACTTTAACTTGCCCGTGTAGAACGGGTGACACGCGTTGCAAATATCAACCTTGATCTCCTTGCGCGTACTGCGAGTCTTGAACGTATTGCCGCACCCGCAAGTAACGACCGTCTCAAAATATTCCGGGTGGATGCCCTGTTTCATGGCCTCGAACTTCCAGCAGCAAAAGGAGTTAGTTCCCGTACGATTCGACTGAAACCCCAGAGTATACCGAACCGAACAGCGACCCACAAGTGGTACCCGTCTCCCCCGCACGCCCGGTGGGAAAAATACCGGCCTACCACCCAATGCCCTATCCCGTTTAGAATTGCAACCGTCACGAAACAACCAACCAACTATCGAGTCATCCAACATGCTACGCTATTGGACTGCCGGTGAATCGCATGGAAAGGCCCTCACTGCCATCGTCGACGGGTTTCCCGCCGGCGTGCCGATCGACGCCCAGCAGATTGATACCGAATTACGGCGGCGCCAGGGCGGTTATGGCCGAGGCGGCCGACAACGTATCGAAACGGATCATGCTGACATCCTCTCCGGGATCTGGCAAGGTCACTCGATCGGTAGCCCCATCTGCCTGCAGGTCACGAATCGTGACGCCAAATTAGAAAGAATGGAGGATTTGGCGAGACCACGCCCGGGCCACGGTGATTTGGCGGGTGCCCTCAAGTACTTGGGCCCGATCCGATCGGTGCTGGAACGGGCCAGCGCGCGGGAGACCGCCGTTCGAGTGGCGGCCGGGGCCTTGACCCGGCAACTGCTCGATCCTTTCGCGATCCGCCTTTGTGGATACGTCGTCGAATTGGGCGGGATTCGGCTCGATACGCCCAACGTCGCGTGGCAGCAACGCCTTGAATTGCGGGAATCGAGCGAAATCTACTCACTGGACCCCGAGCGCGATGCCGAAGTAAAAACACTGATTGATCGTACCGGCAAGGCGGGGGACACGCTGGGCGGCGTCGTGGAAGTGACCGTCGATGGACTACCATTCGGACTCGGTACGCACGCCCAATGGGACCGAAAACTCGATGGACGGCTCGCCCAGGCGGTCATGGCAGTCCAAGCCATCAAGGGCGTGGAAATCGGACTTGGCTTTGCAGCGGCACGCCGCGTCGGCTCGGAAGTGCACGACCCGATCGGCTTTGACCTCGCGCAAGTCGACCGACCAAGTCTGGGCTATGTGCGCACGACAAACAACGCCGGCGGACTCGAAGCCGGGATGACCAACGGACAGCCGCTGGTCGTCCGCGCGGCCATGAAGCCAATCAGTACGCTCCGTAAACCACTGGACTCGATCAACCTCGTTACCAAACAACCGGAACAGGCCGAATACGAACGCAGCGACGTCTGTGCCGTACCGGCTGCCAGTGTCATTGTCGAAAATGTCGTCGCGTTCGAAATCGCACGCGCGTTGGTCGAAAAATTCGGCAACGACAGCCTCGACGAAATCCGTGCTCGGTGGGACCTGTTCCTGGACATGGCACGCCGGAGATGAGGAAGGAAAATAAGAAATAAGAAATAAGAAATTAGAAATTAGAAATAAGAAATAAGAGCCTGTCACAGAACCTGGTTTCAAGCATGTACGATGGACGTCCACGTCCGTCGAAAAAGCGGATAAACACTCTGCGGAAGCAGTTTTTTTACAGGTTCTAAGAAATCTTGGCAAGGAGACGGAAGGGGAAGAAGAACTTGGTCCCCCATTCTTGCCTTTATCGCCTTTCACACCAAGGAAGTCAGGGTATTGGTCATGCGGCTCATGACGCGACGCATGATTTGTCGCGGGGTGTTCGTGACCCTGTGTGTCGTGCCCACGCTGCTCGTTGGTGCCGCCGCGTTGGTTGTGCACACGCCCGTCTACGCCCGATTTCGCAGGGCGAGTTGGGAGTCGACGCTCGCGGCACGACTGGGGGTTGGTGTCACCATCGATCGGCTGGACCAGGCCGATGGCCGGCGTCTGATACTGCATCGCTTACGCCTTACTGATCCAGAACGTGGACAGGACGTCGCGATCATTCGATCGGCCGAATTGACTTGTGAAGGCAAGCACTGGGATGTCGAATTGAATCAGTGCCAGGTGCCCGTGGCGCGACTCGATTGGTTGACGCGACGCCTCCATGATCACATCTTGGAGACGGCGGATCTGGGAATAACGTTGCGGGTGCATGCGGCGAATCTCGTCTTGACCGGGAGCGAACCGGTGGTCTGTCTGGCGGATGTGACGTGCCAGATGCATGACGATCCGGGGGGCCGCGAGGTACTTGTCGCCGTGCGGATGCCGGGCCAGTCCGATGACGAGCCGATTCGCTTGCGGGTCGTTCGCAACCGGCAGCTCGATCCCCCCGCGACCGGATGGGAGTTGCACACGGGTGCGGCTCCCCTGCCCTGCGTGGTCGTTGCTCGCTGGCTGCCGGGCGCCATGCGATTGGGTCCGGAGTGCATGTTTGGGGGTTCGATTTGGGCCGAGCGTACTTCGGCGGGCTGGAATGCGGACCTGCGTGGCCGGCTGCAAGACGTTGACCTGGACCATCTGGTGACCGGCAGTTTTCCACACAAACTGAGCGGCATGGCCCAAGTTCAGATCGCGCGCTGTTCGATCCAGCGTGGTCGGATCACGGAAGTGAACGGCCGGATCGAGGCGGCACATGGTGTCATCAGTGCGTCATTGCTCAACGCCGCCGCGAAAGCGCTGCAGTTGCAGCGCCGCGAAGCGCGTGACGTGGCGATGCTGGTCCGGTATGAGAAACT
>CAZSOG010000153.1:0-8383 GCA_964607555.1 uncultured Pirellulaceae bacterium
TGATCAACACTAATGATACCGCCCTAGAAAGTCTGCAACACGCAACATAAATCCGACAGGTCGTAGAAAAGTCGAAGGATTTTCAAGATACGGTTCTCCGATATTAGCGAGAATTAGCGTTGATTAGTGTTCTTTTTCTTCTGGTCCGTGAACAGTTACCATATTGGTGCCCCGTTTCCGCCGGCAGCTACTTTGGACAGGGGCCACGGTTTTCATGTAGAATACGCTTCGCCACCAAGGCTACACCACGACAGGAGCTATTCTCATGATGCGAAACTGCGTTCGCGCGGCACTGACGGTCCTTGTGATGACCGGCGTTTCGGCGCGGGCCGCCGATGTGTCGGTGACTCTTCGGCCGGACCACGTGCTGAACCACATCGATGAAAAGATCTACGGTCATTTTTTGGAGCACATCTACCATTCGTGCAATGGCGGGCTGTGGGGCGAACTGATCTGGAACCGGTCGTTTGAGCAGAACCAGCTCGGGCAATGGCATGTCGAGGACGACCAGATCGTCCAAGGCAGCATGGCCACCGACCAACGGCTGACGTTCGGTGATCCGCGCTGCCGCGACTACGAGTTTTCCTTGGAGGCGAAAAAGGTCAGTGGCGACGAGGGCTTTCTGATCCTGTTTCGCGTGAAGAGCAAGAACGAATTCTACTGGGCGAACCTGGGCGGATGGGGCAATACTCACCATCGCATCGAGCGCGGCCTGAATGATGGCAACCGGTGGGGTGGCATCGGGCCACAGGTCGACGGCCGCATCGATACGGGCCGTTGGTACCGAATTCGCGTTCGCTGTGAAGGACGCCGTTTTCACGTGTTCCTGGACGACAAGCAGCTCATTGATTTCACCGACGATGCACACGCTCATTTGCAGGGCATGGTTGGTGTCGGCACGTGGTCGACGCGCGCCCGGTTCCGCAACGTGTGCGTGAAATCACTCGACGGCAAGACCCTGCTGGAGGGCGTGCCCGATACGGTCGCGCGACCTTCGGTCGGGTTGCACTGGACGCAATATGGGGACGGGCGCGCCTATATCGAACAGACCGGGGCGTTGAACGCGAATTACTACCAGAGAATAGTCAGTACCGGCGGTGAAACGGGCGTACAGCAAGGCCCGATCAATGTGCACGCGGATGAAGTTTACGCGGGCTCGATTTGGGCGCGGCGCGGGACGTCGGGCGCGCCGGTCCGGATGGCCGTGCGCCTGGTTGACGGAAAGAAAACGTGGCACCTTTTCTGCCTTTTCTGTAGCTTGAATCACGCAAATCCCACACGGCCTTTGTCGTCGGAGTCCGAAGGGCTCATCGCCCTTTGCATGATTGGCTTCGGAGCCGCCTTCACCTCGAGAAGGAGGCGGGGATCCGCGACCGCCCTATTCGCCCCCAGTACGCGTGTTTCTGCTCGCTCCATACACTGGGACGAACCTGGCATCAGGGGCTTATGAGCGATTGGTGTGCGACATCAGTTTCCTGACCACTGCTCACGCCAGCGGCGGCAGTTTCAATTTGCGAATCACCTTCATCGGTAGGAAGAGGTGATGAGGATCGTCGGCGAGTGAAAGGAAGCCGCATCGCTCGTAGAATCGCTTGGCGGCTTGGTTGATCGCATCGACTTCGACCGCCTGTATGCCGATCCTGTCGGCCAGGTATTCGGTCCGTCTGAGAGCGTCGACCAACAAGAACTCGCCCAGCCCCTCTCCCTGCGTGGACAGGTCGACGGCCAGGCGTCCGATCAGCACGACCGGCATATCGATAGGCGGCAAGCCCTTTGCCTGATCGTTGGGCAATGCCTCGTA
The DNA here is from genome assembly GCA_964607555.1 of uncultured Pirellulaceae bacterium. Lineage (GTDB taxonomy): Bacteria > Planctomycetota > Planctomycetia > Pirellulales > Pirellulaceae > JAJSAJ01. The sequence continues at coordinate 1,802 of CAZSOG010000153.1, forward strand.
AACGACCGTGTGATTCGACAGGGCATAGTATCCTTTGACGACGGCTTCTTCCCGACGAACCAGCACGTATGTCCGAGCAAGATCTTTCTTGTCAAACTGGCTGACTTGCGTGGCGAGCCAGTCGTTCAAAGCCGCGATGCCGCAATCGAAACCGGTTCGATCGTGTCGCTTTTTCTCAAACGGCTCAATGATCCATCTTGAATCAGCCATTTTTTGCCACTCGTTTCTTGTAGCGACGAGTGGCCGCTTTCAGGGCGTTATTCGGCTTGGCGTCGGCCGATTCAAGTGCGCCAAGGAATGCGTCCCGATCTCGATTCGACAGTCGAGTCACTTGTGCGTCTTGGATCACGTGCCGAGCCTCTCGGACAACCGTTGATATCGTGAAATCCGTGATCGATTGCCCTAGGACGGCTGCCGCTTGCTCGATCGTCTGCTTCAAATCGCTGGGGAGGCGAACGTTGAGCCTCGCGTCATTTTTGGCTGTCGAAGACATCTTGAATCCTCGCTGGAAAGTGATCAGCTGTGTGGCGACGTGCCATACAAGCCTACGCCAGGCAGTCTTGTGTGTCAATATGCCATACAGATCGGCGACGATCGTCGTCGATACAACTCATACCAGCGCTGGTTTATCAGTGATTACGTCAGGGAGGATGGAATGCGTAAGTCGTGTTTTCGGCGGTTGAACTTATTACTCGTGTTTCTTGTTGTCCTGTGTTCGGCCGGTCGCTCGTCCGGCGGCGATTTTGGAATCGCGCGGAGCATACGCGCACTCACCCGTCGTGAATCGCAATTCTTGCGTGAACGTGGGTGGAGTTGCTACAATAGACGGATCGAGGATGAGCAGTGTTCAATTCGGCACGCTTTCGCGGTAAGGAGAGAGACGATGGATGGGGACCTGGTGGACCGTAACACGATCAGCCAAGCGATTCGTCGCCGGTCGGAATATGCGCGCCGTGTTGGCGACGCGCGCACTCCGGGTCAGCGACTCGCGGATTTCGCGCGGATCCAACAGGTTGCGTTTAGTATACTGCGCGCATCACCGAACGGTTATCATCATTTCGTGAGACGCAATTATCGCGCGCGTCGCGTCGAGGTCATTAATGGACAATTCCGACCCGTTCTACCTGATCGACGTACTCAACAGCCATGACATTCCTTTTGTCATCATTGGGGGCCATGCGGTAACGTACCATGGTTATGTCCGAGCCACCGAAGACACGGACGTAGTTTTTCTGCGGACCGCGGCAAGCGAAATTGCCATGAGTGAAGCGCTGGCCGAGCTCAATGCCTGCTGGATTGGCGATCGAGTGGATCCGAAGACGGGAATTGAGGAGATCTACCCGGTAACACGCGCGTTTGTTCGGGCCAGCAACCTGATGATGCTTGTCACGGATTACGGGTTCCTCGACATTTTCGATTACATTCCGGGACTTCCTGGAGAGCCCGTGACCCAGCTATTCGAAACGGCGGTTGAAAGTGGCGGCCGCAAGTATGCTTCGCTGTCCTGGTTGCGGGCGATGAAGATTGCCGCGAATCGACCGAAAGACCGGCTCGATCTCGACAACTTGCCTCCCGAGCCGTAAGTCGTTCGACGAACTTCTTGAATTGTCGGCCCTAAAGCCAGCGATTATCGCGATACCATTGGGCGGTGCGGCGGAGTTGTTCCAGCAGGGGAGCGGAAGGTTGGAACTGCAGGTCGCGGATCGCGGCGGCCGGGGAGCATGCCCAGTTTTCGGCCATGGCTTCGCGCATTTTGTCGATGTTGAACGAGTCCAGTACGCCGAACAGGCGGCCTGCCGATTCATAGACCCCAGCCATCAGCCAGGGGAATGGGTCAGGGAAGTGGAGCAACCATGCGTGGGGGCGGCCCATCACTTGGCGCAGCATGCGTCCGAACTGGAAGTAGTCAGGGTACTCGGGCACGCAGGCGAAATAATAGCCCTGCTCCGTCGGAGCGCCGTCATTACGTGGCGGTAACCGCTGTCCCTGTTCCGCCGCGGCGACCAGCAGCCGCACCAGGTCGGCGGAGTAGATAAACGACAATTTGGGTGATTGGGCGCCCGGCACGGCATGCATGCGAAGCCAGTGGAGGCATCGAAAGACAAGCAGGAGTTCCCGATTCCACTCGCCAAACACGATCCCGGGCCGGACGATGGTCGTGGGAACGATATGCGCGAATCGCTCGACCACCAATTCGCCGGCCCGTTTACTGTGCCCATAGTGTGAAATGGGGCGTGCCGGGTCGCTTTCCGTACGCACTCGGTTGCGTGAAATCGGTCCCGCGGCGGCAATTGATGAACAGTAGATCAAGGTGGGCGGATCGGACTGTTCCGCACACGCGCGGGCCACGTTCGCCGTGCCACCGCCATTGACTTGAAGCAGACGCGCGAGACCGCGAGCGCTGGTCAAAGCGGCCAAGTGATACACGTACTGCACGCCCTCGACCGCGCGCCGCAGCGCGGCCGGATCTTCGAGCGTGCCGTGGACCAGCTCCACATCCAAACGTGTCAGATGCTCCACCTTGGAAGTCGGCCGCACGAAACAGCGCACTTGGTGCCCTTGCCGGTACAGACCGGCCACAAGATGGCGACCAATAAAACCACTCGCACCCGTGACAAGAATCCGCGCCATCGCTTCAGCCTTACCGAACATATCCGTGTTGATTTAGCCACTGCCAACTATCGTGAATCGACTCATCCATCGGCCGTATCTGGTAGTCGAGTTCCTTGCGCGCTCGATCGCTGGAAAACACGTGCCATCGATCCGATAGTTTGACGGCGGCCGAATTGACGTCGGGTTCGTGGTCTGTGAGTTTTCCCCAGAGGTCGCCCAGACGGCCCGCCGCCATCCGCATCAAGGGCCCGCTGCGGCAAAGGGGACCATGGCGCCCGACAACCTGTGCGAAATGCCGCCATGCCTCGAGGTACGACACGTTGTTTCCCGCCAATATGTATCGACGCCCGTTCGTGAATCGCGTGAGTGCGTTATGGATACCCCGGGCGACGTCCCGTACATCACCTACGGAAAGTCCTCCAACCGGCGCGAACGGAACAAAACCACGCGCTACCTCAAGCAGCATGCGACCTGACGATGGTTTCCAGTCCCATGGTCCGAGCACGAATCCAGGATAGACGATCGTCGCTTGCAGACCGAGTTCGATCTCTTCGCGCACGGCCCGTTCGGCGGCCTGTTTGCTGGTCACGTACGGGCATGGGACATTCGGGCCGGCGACCGAATCCTCGGTTGCGGGATGGTCACGCGATCCGACCCCCAGGGCATTGATGCTGGAGACGAACACGAGTCGGGCACCGGCCAGGCGCGCCGCACGTGCCACGTTGGCTGTGCCCAATCGATTGACCTGATCGTGTAACCGCTCGTTGCGCCAGCCCAACAGGACGCAGCCGGCCGCATGGACCACTCCACTCATGCCGCCCGCCGCGGCGTGAATCGATGCGTAGTCCGTGACGTCACCCTCCACTACCTCGACATCCAGGCCATCGAGCGGGTGCCGATCGGCACTGGGCCGTACCACCACGCGCACGCGGTAGTCGCGTGCTAACAGGAAACGCACGACATTGTTGCCGACCAGCCCGGTCGCGCCGGTGACAAGAACGCTGGTAACACCAATAGAATTCGATGGCGGTGGTTTTGACATGCGGAGCTCGTGTCATTTCATGGGGCGCATGGGGGCGGCGCCAGCACGCAACGGGTGTCGATCATGGGCCCCACGTTGGCCAACGCCACGGTTTGACGATGGGCAAGATGCAGGTACCGTAAGTCGCCCTCTTATGGCGCGCCAGGCCACTCCATATGAAAATTGGTGGTGCGGAAGTAAAATGCCCTGCCGGTCCGATTCCTCGCCTGCCGGCGCGGTCCAAGGATGTGCTGCCGGTTGACGACCGGGCCTCGACCTCTTTAGATTAGTCAATTTACCAGCGGAGGGAAATCTTGCATGGCCAATGTATCGATCCAGCCGGTTGAGACACGGCGGCAGAAGCGTCAGTTCGTTGCGTTACCCTGGACCCTCTATCGCGATGATCCCAATTGGATTCCACCGCTACGCGTCAATGTCAAGGAACTAGTCGGCTTCAAACGCCACCCGTTTCATGACGTGGCGGACGTGCGGACGTGGCTGGCAATGCGTGACGGCACGCCATGTGGGCGAATCGCGGGCATTGTAAACCATGTGCACAACGAGAAATACGGCGAAAAACGCGGTTTTTTTGGGTTTTTCGAGTCCGTGAATGATCAGGACGTGGCCAACGGCCTGTTCGACACGGTCCGGAACTGGTTCGCGGAGCAGGATATACACGATATGCGCGGGCCGGTGAACCCGTCGCAGAACTACGAAGTCGGACTCTTGATCGACGGGTTCGACTCGCCGCCAACCTTCCAGATGACCTACAATCCGCCTTACTATGCGGACTTGATTGAACGCTATGGTTTTGGGAAAGTCCAAGACTTGTACGCGTTCTGGGGACATGTTGACATGTTGTCGTCCCTAGATAAGAAGCTCGAGTTCATTATCAATGAGGCAACCCGTCGTTTCAAACTGGAACTACGAATAATGGACCGATCTCGGTTCGGCGAGGAGGTTCGCACATTTCTGAACATCTACAACGCGTCGCTTGAGGGCACCTGGGGATTCACTCCCCTGTCCGAGGGGGAAATCGATGCCATCAGCGCGGGATTGCGGCAGCTGATCATCCCCGAGCTGACCTGCGCGGCCGACGTGGGCGGCCGAACGGTGGCGGCCGCATTTGGTTTGTTGGATTACAATCCGAGAATCAAGAGGATCGACGGTCGATTGTTTCCCTTTGGGTTTCTGCACCTGTTGACGCGCCGGAAGAAAATCAAGCGGATCCGATTGATCAGCACGAATGTGTTGCCCGAATATCAGCGTTGGGGACTTGGCCTTGTCGTGCTGGCCCAGTTGGTTCCCGAGGTGCTGAAGTGGGGCATTGAAGAGGCCGAATTTTCGTGGGTTCTGGAAAGCAACCACCTATCGTTCCAATCACTCAAACGCGGGGGCGCGAAGCTTGTCAAAACGTACCGGATCTATGACTTCCCCGCGCCGGCCGATAACTCCGCCTGATCGTCTTTCGGGCCGCGCTCGATTGTCCCGGATTATTCACGAACGTTCCGGGCGATGTTGCGTTAAAACCGAAGATTGTCTACTTTGAAGCCTCTATATCAGTGCCGGCGGCACGATGATGAAGCGCCGAGGTAGCATTTAATTGAATTTTGTCCATGCCATCCAGAACAAATGTCGTCATTACGGGAGTCGGGGTCGTCAGCCCGATCGGGATCGGTCGGGGCCCGTTTTGGGATGCGCTCGGTCAACGCCAGAGTGGTGTACGGATCCTGCCCGTATTGGCCGACCTGGACCTTCCGGTGCGAATTGGGGCACCGGTGATGGACTTTCAGCCACGCCAATATGTCAGACCGCGCAAGGCGTTGAAAGTCATGTCGCGTGAGGTCCAGATCGGGTTCTCCGCGGCGACTTTGGCGGCGGATGACGCGCATCTGGATGTGGACCAGGTTGATCCGGACCGCTTTGGCGTGGTTTATGGCAGTGAAATGCTCTATTGCGAACCGCAGGAGATGCTGCCGGCCTATGCGAAGTGCATGGCGGACGGGGAGTTTGATTTCGCGAAGTGGGGCGATGCGTCGATGAGCCAGATGTATCCCCTGTGGATGCTCAAATACCTGCCCAACATGACGGCCTGTCATATCGGCATATCGCACGACGCGCGCGGCCCGAACAACACGATTTGTCTGGGGGACGTGTCAGGTCTGTTGGCCTTGATCGAAGCGGCCCATATCATCCAGCGCGGTCGCGCCGATGTGATGCTTGCCGGGGCGAGCAGTTCGCGTATCAGCACGACTCCGATGGTCTATCGCGGCACGGGCAACTTGTCGCACCGCAACGATGCCCCGCACGAAGCGTCACGACCCTTCGATGCCGGGCGTGATGGCCTGGTCAATGGCGAAGGCGCCGGCGCGGTGGTCCTGGAAAGCGAAGCACACGCGCGCGAACGCGGCGCCTCGGTGTTGGCGACCCTGGCCGGTTGGAACGTGCGCTATGGAGCGTTCGAAACAGCGGGGCGGCACGAGGATGCCATCGTCCAATCCGCCCGCGCGGCCCTGCGCCATGCCGGTGTTGCTGCCGAGTCCGTCCATCATGCCAATGCCCATGCCGCCGGGACCGTCGACGGTGACGCACTTGAGGCACGGGCGATCCAAAGGGCCCTTCCCAACGTCCCGGTCACCGCCCCAAAAAGCTACTTTGGCCACATGGGTCCCGCCGGCAGCGTCGTTGAATTGATCGTCAGTATCTTGGCGCTTGTCGAAGGACACGTGCCCGTGACACTGAACTACACGACGCCGGATCCGCGCTGTCCGGTCCGTGTGATCCACGGTCAGCCGTTGGCCGTGGACCGTTTCCGCGCGGTATCACTGAGCCAATCGTCGACCGGGCAGGCCGCCGCGGTGGTCATCGAGCGGACGACGACATGATCCGCGCGCGTTACTCTTAGCGAACACGTTCTTCATCAACGCAGACCAAGATATTTCTTGACC
>CAZSOG010000154.1:0-8381 GCA_964607555.1 uncultured Pirellulaceae bacterium
GGATTAAGATTAAGATTAAGATTAAGATTAAGATTAAGAGTAAGAGTAAGAGTAAACTAACCTCGACCATCGGACACATGCGCGGTGGCCGCGCATCATTTATGGTGATGACCGTTGGTGGGACGTTGCCGCGCACCGTTGCCATTGGTCGGTTTGGGCGCGGCTGTCACCAATCGAAAGTGTCCGGGACCAAGCAGTTCGTCAACGCGTCGGCGCAGCTCCGGGTTGATGTCCAGCCGCAGGCGCAGCGACTTGAGATGCACGTGGCTGCCATCCGCCGTGCTCAGCAGCAGCTCGAGTTGGCGATCTCCCGGGTAACCGCGAATCACCTCGTGGACCTGGCGCAGCATGTTTTCGCCATGTCCGCTTTGGTCAATCTGGATGATGGCGCCGCTCGTATAGCGTCGCTCGACCTCTTCGATCGGAATAATCTCATTGGCAATCAGATTCGCCTCGTCACCGCCGCGCCGATCGATCGTCCCGCGAATCACGACGATGGCATCCGGTTTGACGAGTTGGCCGAACTTGACATAGTCATTGGGCCAGAGGATACAGCGGACCGAGCCATGCACGTCTTCGAGATCGAAATTGGCGTACTTCGTGGCGGTCGCACCAGGTCGAACTTTGCGCACGTGTGCCAGGTAGATTGACGACAACATTCCGCCGAGCGTCACTTCTGATCGGTGCGGCATATTGGCCAGCGAGGTCGTGGTATGGGAGCAGATTTCGCCAAGTCGTTGTTCATATTCCGCCAACGGATGGCTGGACAGATAGTAACCGAGCACTTCCTTTTCCAGCAACAGACGTTCGCGTTCCGGCAATTCCGGAATATCAGGCAAAGCGGCGTCGGTCGCATCTTCTTGATCATCATCCATATCGCCGAACAGCGATTTCTGGCCACTCCGCCGATCGGCTTGGGCCGCCGCCCCGGCCTGGATCGCGCGATCGATAATAGCCAACAGTTGCGTGCGGCGTGCGCCGAACGAATCGAAGGCGCCCGCTTTGATCAATGTTTCGATGGTGGCATGGTTGCACGCCCCGGCATCGACACGTTCGCAAAAATCGAACAGGTCTCGGAACGGCCCCTGGTGCGTGCGTGCGTCGACAATCGCGGCCGCCGCCGGCCCGCCACAACCCTTGACGGCGGTCAGGCCAAAGAAGATCTTCCCGTCCGCGACGGCAAAATCGCCATGCGACGTGTTCACGTCCGGCGGCACGACTTCAATCTGCATGCGCCGGCAGTCTTCCATGTGCTCGACCAGCGCGTCCTTGCGCGTAAAATTGCGTCCCGGGATATCGCCCGACAACAGGGCCGCCATGAATTCGACCGGGTAGTGTGCCTTGAGGTAAGCGGTTTGATAAGCGATGAGTGCATAGGCGGTCGAATGGCTCTTATTGAAGCCATAGCCGGCGAATTTCGCGATGAGCTCCCAAATCTCGGTCGCCTCGCTCGTCTTCAGGCCTTTCTCGACGGAACCTTGAATGAACTGCTCGCGGTTGCGATCGATGATCGCCTGCTTTTTCTTACTGATCGCTTTGATGCAGGTATAGGCGTTGGCCAACGGTATCTCGCCGAGCCGATTCAAGATCCGCATCACCTGTTCCTGGTAGACCATGACGCCGTTGGTCTCGCCCAGGATCTCTTCCAGCACGGGGTGCTTGTATTCGGGCTTCTTGCGGCCGTGTTTGACTTCGATATAGTCGTCCACCATGCCACCTTCGAGCGGTCCGGGGCGGTAGAGTGCGTTGGTGGCGATAATATCGCGAAAATGGTCCGGTTTCATCCGCTGCAGCAGGTCACGAATCCCGCCACTTTCCAGCTGGAACACGCCTTTGGTCTCACCGCGGCAAAGGAGTGCGTAAGTCGCTTTATCTTCGAGCGAAAACTTCAGTGGATCAATGCGTTGGCCGGTCGTCTGTTCGATCAGATCGACCGCCTTGCGTAGAATGGTCAGGTTGCGCAGGCCGAGGAAGTCCATTTTCAGCAGCCCGGCTGCCTCGACATCATTCATGGACCACTGGGTGATCACGTCATCCTTGCCGGTGACTCGACAGAGCGGCACGTAATCGGTCAACGGCCGGTCGGCGATCACGACGGCAGCGGCGTGCGTACCGATATTGCGTGCCAGCCCTTCGATTTTCATCGCCAGGTCCAACAGCTCATGAACTGACGGATCCGTGTCATATTCCTTTTTCAGATCGGCGCTCATTTCCAGCGCTTTCGGCAATGTGATACGCAGTTGTTCGGGGACCATTCCCGTGATCTGATTCACGCGTGTCAGTGGGATTCCCAGGGCGCGGCCAACATCCTTGATCGCGGCGCGTGCCGCAAGCGTCCCGAACGTACCGATTTGCGCTACATTCTCTTCGCCGTATTTGTCCTTGACGTAGCGGATGATATCGCCGCGCCGATCCTTGCAGAAATCAATGTCGATATCGGGCGCCTCACGCCGCTTCTCGTCAAGAAATCGCTCGAATAATAAATCGTATTTCAACGGGCAGACGTGGCTTAAATACAGGGCGTAGCAAACCAAGGCGCCGACACCGCTGCCGCGCGCCGTCGCCGGTACGCCCTGCGCGCGCGCCTCGCGCACGAAATCCCATACAATCAAGAAGTAATTGGCAAACCCCAATTTGCCGATCACGCCCAGTTCCCGATCAAGCCGTTGACGCACCACCTCGGCTAGTTCACCATCCCGACACATTTCCGGGTCATCCGCATACCGCTCGCGCAGGCCCTTTTCGCATAATTCGCGCAAGAGATCCTCGGCCGTGCGCCCCGCCGGTATGGGAAATGTCGGAAAGTGGCGTTTCCCCAGTTCGATATCCAAATCCGTCGAATCGGCGATCTCCTGGCTGCGTGACACGGCGTCTTCATGGCCTGGGAAGCACGCATACATCTCCTCGGGACTACGCAGGTAATACTCGTTGCCATCCATGCGCATGCGGTTCGTGTCGGTCCGAAACTTGCCCGTGTTGATGCATAGCATGACATCTTGCGCTTCGGCGTCCGCCCGATCGACGTAATGCGTGTCGCACGTCGCGACCAACGGTAACCCCAATTTGTTGGCGACACTGATCGCACCCTCCATCGCCAGACGCTGGATCTCCAGACCGTTGTTCATGATCTCGACGAAATAGCGATCACCAAACAATTGATGGAACCATTTGGCGATGCGCTCGGCTTGCGCGAGCGCTTCGTCGTTTTTTTCGCCCAGGAGCAACGCGCGACTGAACTCGCTGGAAGCACATCCGCTCAGACAGATGATTCCCTCGTTGTGTGCCTCGAGCAGCGTCTTGTCGATGCGCGGTTTGAAATAGAAGCCTTCCAGATAGGCGGCGGACGCCATCTTCAGGAGGTTTTGAAAACCGGTTCGGTTCCGCGCCAGCAGCGTCAAATGATAGCTGGCTTCACGCATGTTGCCACTGCTCTTGTCAAACCGGCTGCCGGGCGCGATGTAGGCCTCGTAGCCGACCACCGGCTTGATCCCCGCATCCCGTGCCTTACGGTAGAACTCCAACGCGCCGTGCAGGTTCCCGTGGTCGGTAATCGCCAGCGAGTTCATTCCATAGTCGGCGGCACGGCGCACCAACCGGTCAATCGATCCGGCACCATCGAGCAAACTGTAATGACTGTGACAATGAAGGTGGACAAAGGGGCGTGTATCGGTCATCAGGCGCGGTCCATCGTGAGGTAGTTATCGTAAGGCGACAAAAGGAAAACCAGTGGAAACGGTAACGTCATCACCGGCCTGTGTGGCAACACAACTCGGTCGGCGCGGGATGCGACCGCGTCGGAGCGCGGCGACGCCGGCACCGGTTCATGCTCCTTGGATTGTAAGGCATGCTGGGGAGCGCCGAAAAGGAGTCGACCGCAATATCAACCCGCGTCATGGGAATTCAACGGTCGCGTTGGACCAGAAACCGTCGGAAATCGCGCGTTTGTATGCGGTCCTTGACGCGCGGACGCAATGACGCGAATTATGCGCGACTGCGAAAAATCGAATTGAAAATGCGGGAAGCCGACAGCCATGAATCAAACGAATGGACACAAAAAAAGCCGCCAAAACGTGCAACGGCGGCCCGTTTATCAGCGCGGAACCGCATCGTTGCACCATGCGGTTCGTGCGGTTCCTTGCTGTAATTCGTGGGTCGAGCCGCGTAGCGCGTGGTCGTCTTTCCTTGACCGTCTCCGCGGTCCTCACGCGGGGTTTTCGACCGCTTCGATAGCGAAGGCGTTTTCCAGATGCTGCGGCGCCATCGGATTCCCGTAGTAGAATCCCTGTCCCATTTGGAACCCGAGCTGTTGACAGACGGCAGCTTCGGCCTCGGTTTCCACGCCCTCGGCGAGCGGGATAATCGCAAGATCACGGACCATGCGTACCAGCGACTCCAGCAAATCGTGGCGGCGTTTGGGAGCCTTGTCAATTGCGTGAATCAGTCCGATGTCAAATTTGAGGTAATGCGGAGGAACCTCGGTCAGCTGCACGAGACGTGCCTGTCCAGCACCGAAGTCGTCGTAGGCCAACTCGATGTCCAGCGACGTCAGCAGGGCGCACAGCTCCAGCATGGCGGCGGTCTCCGCGACCGACTTCTCGTGGATCTCCAAGGTCAAACGCTGATCGGGAAACTCCGCGCGCAAGTCTTCGAGTGATCGCGATAATGCACTTTGGTCGCAAAGTTCCGCCGGATGCGTATTTAGAAACAGGTTGAGCGACGGCCCGATGTGCCGACTCTGCTCCAGGCTCACGTGCCGGCAGAGGCGGCTGAGTTCGGCTTCCAGATTCAGTTGCGACGCTGCTTGGAACATTGCGGCGGGGGTTTGCGTGCCGAACATCTGGCTTCGTGCCAAACTCTCGAAACCGACGATGTGCTTGTCCGCCAGGCGCAACAGCGGCTGGAAGAACGGGATGACCGCGCGCTGATCCAACAGTCGATCGAACTGCATCAAAGCCAACGCGGCATCACAACGCTCGCCCATTTGCGTCTTCGCGCTCACCACGTCATGCTGGCAATGCAGACGAAACACGATGTTCGCCAGTTGGATCCAATCGCCTTCATGAACCGGTTCCGGCTGGGTGATCTGGATGCCGTTGACGTAGGTTCCGTTCGTGCTTCCCAGATCCTGAATCATGAGCTCCGCGGCGAGATCGCCAATGATTTCGGCATGCAGAGTCGACACCGCGGGCGATTCGAGCGCGAGGCCCAGATCGGGACGTCGCCCCATGCGAAACGGGAGTTGCGTCAGGGGGACATCGCGTGCCGGTTCATTTTCACGCAGCTGGCCATTGAGCAGCCAGACCAACCCGGTGGATGATAATGAAACGTCGACAGCTTGCATTTCCGTGCGCTCTCGGGCTCTTAGACGCCACTTGCGCGCGCCGGGCGCGCCGGTTCTCGAAGCGAACAGCCAGAGCGCGACCCAAGGAACGCGTCCTTCCTTGGGGGTTGCTGGCCTCCCGCATTTGGTACATACGGACCACGAACGGCAAGCCTTTCGCGTTGCAACGGCTACCGAGTTGAATCGGTCCCATATCACCGTGAAGGGATGCCATACAACTTTAGGCCGCGTGGGCCCATGGGGTGACGCACCGCCCTTGTTTTGGCGAGATAATGGGCGTGGATGACGGGTTGTGCTGGTTATGGTAAGTTGAGTGGATAATTGGGTCACTCTGGAAACCGGAACGCGCAAGGCGTGCGTGGTGACATGAGTGACGGCCCGCCGCGCCGCCGCTTTTCACAAAAATAAATTCAAGAATTATGCGAATTTTTCTTAATGCGCCGCATAAGTATTTCCGTACCGGTTTTTTTTATTTGTCTTCCGAATTCATTCTTTGGTCCCATGACCGGGGGGGACAGCAATGGCCGCCAAAAAAAAGGCCGCTCACCATAGCGGCTCGAAATACAGCAAGAAACGCAGGAAACAGCTCCGAAAACGCTATAGCCAGGACGATTATCAGCTCCGCAAACGCTACAGCGAAGGTGATAAGCTCGCACTTCGGGAACTTTTCACGAAGCACCACGCGAGTTTTCTCAAGTTGGCCAAGTTCATCTGCCGTTTTTACCGATACGGTAAGGCGGCCGACGCACTGGCCGATCTCTATGTGCGTCTGGCAGAGAAGTCCGCCTATGGCACGTTCGACCCCAGAAAGGAATTTCGCCCGTGGGCGCGTCAGGTCCTGCGGAACGTGGTCAGCGGCCATTCACGGCGTCGGCCGTTCCGGTATTGGTGTGTGCAGGGCAAATGGGGCGCGGCACTGAAGAAACGGGGCGTTCCTAAATCGGTCCGCGCGAAACTGATCCCGTTGCACCGCAGACGGTACTACAACGAAGGCGAGTTTCGCAACGCGGTGGAAGCCGTGCTTGCCAGCGGTGAGTTCGCGAGCTACTGGCCGGATATTTTGCGCCACGCGCGCCACGGGGTCCGGTTGGAATCGCTGACCGAGCAGGCCGCCCGCGCGCTGGCCGACAGCGGGCGGTTTTCCTTCGACGAAATCGAAGAACAAACCGCCCTGCTCCGAAAACTTTATGATTCGATCGCACAGCTGTCGTCATTTGAGCAAGATCACCTAACGTGGCGATTCTGGGACGGGCTCACGCATAAGGTGATTTCTCAATTGACCGGGAATAATACTTACCGAGTTCACAAGACACTTGAAGATGCTGAGAAGAAACTACGGGCAATGCTCAGATAGCAAGACTCGATCCCGTTCCGGGAAAGGTATCCCAACGATGAAAACTGATTTAGGTCTCGTTATGTGCGACTTCGTGGGCAGGCTGCGCGAAGCCGAAGGTAATGAGGGGGAGATCGACAAGGTGGTTCAAACGTTCATCCAGCTTGTGCTGGACAAGATGGCGTGCCGCGCGCGCATGACGTTCCTGCGGGCACTCGGCGCGCGAAAGAAAAACGCCAAACCGATCCCCGTGAGTGACCATCTTGGCCAGTGCATCGACCGAATTGTTCGCGTCGGAGTCGAAGGTGCGTTGGCCAACGGCCATGTGACACTTCAGGACCTGGTTGCGCTCAGTGGCCACCCGACCGCGTTGTGGCGGCTGCACTGTGCCCTCTGCTCGCCGGAAGATGACCTGATGGTAGAAGACTAGTTCTACGACGGACGCCGGCGCGCGCGATCCAGATCACCAAGCGTGCCAGGCATGGGGCTCCGACACGTTGCCACGCGCAAGACGATGGATTCGACCGGTCCACGATCACGACCGGCGGTCGTCGGTCCATGGCTTGCTCAGGACGGTCGTACTTGGCCCGTCGGGGGTCGGGCCATTGCCGCCGCCGGTCAGCGTCGGCACATCCGTCGAAGTATCCCACAATTTACCTTCGCCAACCACCTGCAAAACAAAGAACCACAGCAGGACCACCACGATGAGGATTCCGATGATCGCGAATACGCCTTCACGCAATAACCGTTTGCCGAGCGCCATGACCGGGCGCATCGCGGCCTCTTTGTCTTCCTGAATCAGCACGACCAGGCCGGTGCGCATCGCACGCGCCGCACTGCCGGTGGCCTGCAGCGGCATGACGACGTCAGCGGGCGTCGCGATCCATGATCGATCGTACTCCGTCCCCAGCCGGTCGGCGGCGAGCGGGTCGTGGTACGCCTGATCGCTCGTTGCCAATTGGTCAAGCGACACGCGGTAACCACTGAACCGATCCGGCAGGCGGCCGTACTTCGCGAACACTTTGGTGAATAGGGGATGGTACAAGATCGCTCCCGCAAAGTCGTCGTCACGACCGTCAATCAGAACGGCCAGCTGCGTATCGGTCGCCGCGAAGTTTAGAAAATCACCGACTTCCACGGTCAGCGCCAGGACCCCCAGGAACTCACCGTCCTGCCCGGGTCGGTACAGGGGCGTGGAGACCGCGATCTTGAGCGTGTTCGTCGCCGTGCTGCGCAAAGGCGACGACAATTGGGTATGCTGCACGTGTTGATTGGGCAGCGGCCGCGCGCGGTGGTCCGCCAAATCACGTAGGCCACCGTGACAATACGTGCGGTAAGCAAAGTTGTTCCCAACCGTCGGACTGATCGGGCGATTGAAAACGCCGGCAATGTGCGTCCCGTGCGCGTCGCAAACAAACCAGCTCGCCACGCGCGGCAAATGGCTATCATGGAGCAGCTGATCAACGCGGTGCTGTAATTCCTGACGCGCCTCCGCCTGGCGAAACGTGACACGCAGCGGCGCCAACAACGTGTCTGGTTTCTCCGGATCGGACAGTGCCGTCAATGTCGGGGCCAGTCGATCGCACGTTCGCGCAACGATCTCGACAAATGACGGGTCCGCCGCCACCCGATCAACAGCGCGAAAGTACCGTTGTATCTCCGTGGCCACCGTCGACGCAACATACTTCGCCGAGAGGGCGTTGTTCT
>CAZSOG010000155.1:0-8374 GCA_964607555.1 uncultured Pirellulaceae bacterium
CGCCTCACATCGCCAAACTGACAGGTGGAACGCCTCGTGTTTTGCTCGGCGACAAGGCAACTGAGCAAGCCGTAACATCGATCGTACGGCCGCGTGTTCTCGAAATCTGTACGCATGGCTACTTTGTCGGCAATGACACATCACAGTCGCCATTAGTAACATGCGGACTAGCGTTGGCGGGGGCGAATCGCGGCCTCGCTACAAGCGGCGATGCGAATGACGGCGTATTGACCGGTATTGAGGTTGTTAGCATGGACTTACGTGGTACCGACATGGCCGTTCTGAGCGCGTGTGAGACGGGTGTTGGTTTCCTGCAAGCGGGTGAGGGTGTAGCCGGGCTCTTGCAGGCTTTTCAAATTGCCGGTGCCAAAGTCGTCGTATCATCGTTATGGCCGGTTCCCGATATTACGACCAGCGAATTGATGGACGCGTTTTTTGAGCAGCTCGCCGCGCATCGGATCGGGGCTTGCTGACCATTACACTGGATGATTATCTGAAACTGCTCAAATGGTCGGCACGCGCGATCACAAGCGGCCAACGGCAGACAATCCCGCGGAACCTGGCAGCAATACTGGAACGGTTGGAGATGGAAGAGGATGCGTGGCAAAAGACGCTCGCATCCTATGACGAGTCGTTCTGCCATGCGGTCGGATCCGAGGAGAGTCTGTCTGAAGTGGCCGAACGCGTGGGCGTTTGCCACTTGAAAGGTGTCGAGGCCGCACGGCACATCTTCTGGTAAACAACTCGACCTGCTGTTGGCTTCTTTCTCGTGCAACAGATTCTGCGGTCGACGTGCGCACCGACAACCCGCCACGCCTCATATTTGCCGATAAGAGGTGCGCTGAACCAGCCGATGCCCCGTGAGCGACGACCGATTCTCCGTAGATCATCGGCGATTCTCAATTCCCCATTGCACAACAACGTCGGCTGCGTCAACGCCGTGGGTTCCAAATACCAGAGTGTCTGGTCTTTTCCATGGCCAGCTTATCCATCACGTTTCCGAGGTGGCCGCGCGCCGGGCGGCGGGATGCGGTCGGCGGCACTACGAGCCGGCGTATTGATTCAACCGACGGCGGGCTGCGGCGACGGCTTCGCGGACCGCCGGGCGATGCGCGGCACAGGCGGTACGCATCGCGAACTGCTCGAAATGGTCCAGCATGCGCCGCGCTTCGGTAATCGACTGCGTAACCACCGGTCCGCAAGGACGACGCTTATCACTCCGTTTGAGTGCCGGAAGCCGCTTCCTGAGCAGAAAAGACAATCTCGGCAACTTTTCATTCGCGACAAGCATCCGGGGCCAAGGCGCGCGGGAGATCTTGATCACCAGGGATGACTTCAAGAGCGCCGACGGCAAGAGGCTTGAATGGTCGAAGATCGCGACATTTGAGATCACGATCGTGGATCAAGAGACCAAAGCCAAACTGGATCTCACGTCTGAAAAAGGTCGCGCGGTCCTGCAATTGATCAAGATGGGAGATTGATGATGAACTGACGGACCCCGTATGAGAACCGTGGCCGCGCGACATTTATGGAGCCCAAATCTGTGAAGAGGAACAAACAAGTCCGGTTCTCTGTTCATTGCGGAGAGCACCACGTCATAAGACGACAGACGCCAAAGACGGTGGCCCGGTTGCGCCGCGCTTGCCGTCGCCGGCAGCCGAGGCGCAGCCACGGGCCGCGGTGTACCCTGGGCATGCTATCTTCTCGGTAGACCTGCAGTGACACCTGGGTGCCACATCCCGAACGCGGTGCGCGGCTGGGTAATGTCGTGGTCGCGTAAAATGTTTGATATCTCTTGCAATAACGCAACCGACAGAAAGCACAACACGCAACAGCGGTTTGACCTCACCAACTGTCGCAGAATCGCCATCGGTCATTTAGGCGTCATCATAACGCGGGCTCCGCCCGCAACCCAAGAAGGGTGGCATCCGCCTTTGGCGGATGTGCGGGCGCGAGTCCTTGGTTATTTATTGGACGAGTGCGCCTCCGCTTCTCATCCGCCATAGGCGGATGCCACCCGGCCCCAAAACACACGCGCACGGTGCGCGCATCCTACAGGCTAAGAATCTAACCCTGCGTGACAACGGTAATCCGGCATTGACAAGCTATCGTAACATGGTCGTCACCGGCAAGGCTCAGTAGGATTGGCGATCCTTGGACCGGGCGTCGTTGACCACCTGGCCACTGTTCCACTTGCCGTTGATGCAATCCAGGCGGTATGGTCGGCTGGCGTCGTAGTAGCGTTTGCTCGTGTCGACGACGTTGACCATGACGCCGGGCCTGTCGAGCGGCAATTCCTGTTCGATCAAACCGTCCGGAGTTATGAACAGGCTTTGCCAACTGTGCGGCGCGGATGAGTTGTTCATTGATAGGAACATGGCGTTGGTGGCCGCGCGGGCTTGTGCCGTCGGGGGCATGATCTTGGGATGGATCGAGCCGGGTTTCTGACGCGCGTTATAAAACGAATGAAACATCAGCTGAACGCCCAGCTTGTGGTATTGGCGGTATAGTTCGGGAAAGCGAATGTCGTAGCAAATCAACAGCCCGCACCGGACGCTGTTGACTTCGAACGTGACAAAGTGGTCACCCGGCGAGTAGTGCTTCAGGTCGCCACCGGTGCAGAATCGCTTGTCGTAGCGGTCGACAATACGACCTTGATCGTCAATCACATAGAGCGAATTGTGTGGTTTGTGCGTGCCGGTAAGCTGGTGCGTCGCGCCGAGGACCACCCAGATGCGAAGCGAACGAGCCAGCGCGAGGATCCTTTTCAACTCGACCCGCTGTGCGTCCCAGTCGAAGTCTTCGAGCGTCTCATGATCGACACCGGCGTATCCGGAAAGGGCGGCCTCTGGGAAGTGCGCGATGTCAGCCTCCAGTTGCCTGGCCCGCTGCATCTGCTTACGAATCCACTGGGCATTCGCCGCGACGTCCGCCCCGACCGGGAACTGGCAAGTGGCCACGCGCAGCTTGCCGTGTTTCGCCGTGGCGTCCTGACCGCGAGGTTGCGTTTCATCGCCGACAGCCGACGCGACAAATGCGAGGACGAGCCAGGGTAGCAAAACCGAAATGGTGTCGCGCAGCGCGAGTTCTTTGCAAAAACGGTCAGTCATGTTTGTGTACCTCATCCACATTCTGCCAAATCGAACGTTTCGTATCTTATCGCTGAAGATGGATCGTGCCCAGGTTGTACCAGCCGTCCGGCCTGCGGCCGGCGATAGCCAGTTGGACCGGCGGCCGGTCGGGACGGTCTTGCAGGACGGCAAGGTCCAGCTCGAACGGGCCGTTGGCCAGGTCCTGCGGGACGGTCACCGCGTTGTCGTACAAGTTGTCGCCGGGCAGCCACGCGCGCAGGTCGGCTTGGGTCACGAGGACTCGGCACTGGTCGTTTTGCCGGAGCCGAAGCGCCAGGCGAAAGGGCCGGTAACACGGCGCCACACCCTTGTTCTCCCACCATGAAGTGAAGGCCAGATTCGCTCCCGGTTTGACCTTCGACGGATACGTGAATTTGCGCAGCACGAATCGGTAGCCCATCCGCCGCAGCCACCGATTCACCTGTGGCCACCATGGCTTGGGAACGGCCGAAGACTTGGCATTGAATGACGAAATGTGCCACTTCAACGACTGATCGATAATGTAGTCGATGTCCCACCCTTGATCTTTCCAATGCTGCATGACCCAGCACACTTCGAAGCTGACCGGCGCTTTCTTCCAGGCGTCGCGCATGCCGAAGTTGATGATCGCCTGGGGATAGTAATCCAGCATGTGGCACCAGGTCGAACTGAAGCCGCCCATGTCGCCCAAACAATCGACGCGCCAGCCGACGTCGCGCTTTGACAGACCGTAGCCATTCGTTTTCTCGTCAGTCAGCAGCATGATCAGGTGGGTCGTCGGGAAGGCCTCGAGATAGCAGTCGATCAGGGCCCGGCGCGTCTTCCCACTCAGGCGAACCGATCCGGCACCCTCGCCCCAGGCCCCCACGATCGACAGATCGACGCTTTCCAAGTCCGGGTGCCCGTTATAACGGGCGCCCAGATCGCGAATCATACCTCCAAAATGCTCGACGTATCGAGGGTCCTCAGGGTCCGTTCGCCATTTTCGCTCCGGCAGGTTCTCTTCCGTCCCTACCATGGCCCGGTACCAGGCCGGCACATCGTTGTCCGCACCGGTGCCGTACGGCGCGATGCGGAGCAGGAGCGTTTGCCCACGCGCCGCGGCTGTCTTGAGCGCTTTGTCGATCAGGTCCCAGCGGTAGTCATCCTCGGCCGGTTCGATGAACTTCCAATAGACGCGAAAATAGGCCAACGAAGTCATCGGGTAATCTTTGTTTTCCAGTTTGCCGTCAAACGCCTGGTATTCGATCGGATACCCCTCGGTCCATTTCTTGCCTGCGTTCAATTTGTCGCCATTGAATCGCTGAAAGGTCATGAACCCGATACCCGGGTTGACGAGCACGTCATCGATCTCCCGAGGCCGCACGACGACCGTTTGCGCTTGGGCACTCAGCGGCCACAGGGACGTCAATAAGAGCAGAGTAACGAGCGTCGTTCGCATGGAGAGTTTCCTTTATCTTTGGTCCGTGAGGCACCGTACCGAGTGCATCGCGGGCGGTTTCATTGAAAGCGTGAACGGCCTGATGGTCAGGATCGTCGCGGAAATGGTTCACCAGGATGCGTCGCGCGGCCAGCGCGATGCCGTCGGCGGGAATGGTCAGCTCGATGGAGTTGCCCGGTCGCGCCAGCCGCCCGCCGCCGCGAAGCGCCAAAAGACGCATGAAGTCCCAGCCTTCGGCGGTCAGCGTCACACGTTGTGGAGCTTCCGCTCGAGGCAGTTCGATCACCACATGCCATCCCTTCTGAGTCAGCTTCTTGGCCTTCACCGTGCCGGAACTGACGCTCAGAAAATCCACGTCGCGATAGGCTGCGTAGTCTGCGATCAGTTCGCCGGCCGACTCCGCCGCCCGTCCGACTGTGATCCAGGTGCTCGTCAGCAAGCCGAGCGTGCATGCCAAGTACGCCAGCCGTTTGCAGCATCTTTCGTAGGACATAACGCGGTTCTCCTTTGTTCCCCCTGCCGATAGAAGCGACCCGTAACCATGAGCTGAATCCTCACGAAAACCTCGACGCGTTCATCTTAATCGCCGAACACGCCGGCCTCATCCCGCGCACGCCGATACGTGGTATACACCGTAAGGCAGAACGGAGCAATGCAGTCGCGCAATGCTGTATTCGAATCGGAAAACGCCAACGTCGCGGTCGGCTCGACCACCACGTCCCTACGGTTCTGCTGGTCGCGCGTCATGCGATAGCGGTTAATCGACTGCGCGTCGGCAAGACCGCGAACCGACAGCGTCGCATCCCACGCGGCTTCTGCATCGTTAACCACCAGGATCGTGAGGTTCCCGTCAGGGGATCGCAGCGCGGCGGCGAAGACCCGCTGCCGGTCCTGCTGGCGTCCACCTTCCACGCGGCAGGCCAGGATCGCCGAATGTTTGGCCGTGAACCGCGTGATCAACCCGTAGAGGTAATAGGAGTTCGGATGCGGCGTGAAACGATCGAGCAGTTTCTTCCGGTCGCGGTCCCACGTGTCAATCAGCTGCCATTGGCCGTCCAGATCGCCTCGGTTGATAAAGCTCCAACGGTTGAAGGCATCGACCCCAACGTTGAGTGCTCGGACTACCAACTCGGCGTCTTTGAGTCCCGCTGGATAACTGCCCGGATTCGGGTCGCTGTTGCGCCAACCAAATGCCATCGTCCCGAGTTCGGACAGGAACAGCGGTTTGCCACGTGCGTGAGCCCACCGGGCCCAGTCGGCCAGTCGCTGTTCGGCAACGGCCAGCGGGTATCCGCCGTCGCGCCCGTCGAAATTGGCCCAGTAGGAGTGCACATCATAGGCCCCAACGAACTTATCGAAGTCGATCTTCTCGGGCTCCAGCGGAGGCAGGTCCGTCCAATCGGGACCGGACAGCAGTACGGTCAAACCGCGTTCGTCCAGGGCCCGGCGCACGGCGGCCAAGCCAGGCGCGAGCGGCATCGGCTTCTTTGGGGGCCTTAGCCACCACGACCACGCATGTCCCGGCTCGTTGTTGATGCACAGCCATCGGATGCATGTGTAACGTTTGCGTCGGACGAGATGTTCCATAAGGGTCGCCAGGCCGTCGGCAAAATCTTCCATCGAAACCGGGCCGCTGTGGACGCGGCGTACTGGATCACCGCGCCATTCGGGAAACGTGTTCCAGTCGACATTGCCCCACATCTGCTGGAGAAAGACGTCGACATGCCGTTTCTCGCACCAATCGAGCATGCGGTACAGAATGCGCATTTCCGGATTGTTCCAGTCGAACCGGCCGCGCTGCGGCTCGTACATCCGCTGCTCCACTTCCACCCGGCAGAAGTCCATTCCCAGCCAATCGGCGCAGCGGACGATCTGTTGCCATGCCGACTCGTTGTCGGCGGGCGGATTGCCGCCCCACGCGCTGCCACCGTGAGTGAAGCCTGCGCCGTAAGGAATCGGTTGTTCGATCGCGTGCCACGAGGCCCCAAAGCCGCCGCGCATCGTGTGGAGGGCGCTAGCCGTATCGACGACAATCTCGACCCGATCCGCCGCCGCGGCCGGAAGCCCGACCGCCGAGAGGGCGGCGCAAACAAAGATGAAAAATACCAGGCATCGCTTCATGACGGACCGCCTTTCGTTGAAAAGATCGTCGCCCCGCCCCTGGTTTCCGCGCAATGGACAAAGACGGTGCCAATACGATTGCCGCAAGTCGGATCAGCGGCACACTCGGTGTCGTGGCGACTCTTCGATGAGGCAAGCGATTAGTCGTCGTCGTCATCATCATCATTCAAACTCCCCGGACACACCGCAGATTTCGAATGTAATGGTAGCAGACGTTGCGTGCAAGTAACGGCGATCTTCTAAACATCGGCCAATTGCCGTTACGTCGGCGCGCCACCAGTGCGTGGGTACTGGACAGGCCGGCGCTGGAATGTTGAGAAGGTATCATGCTGCCCGACGTCATGCGCCGGCGATCGCAGAGAACAGTGCGCTGGGGTTTCGGCATGAGTCATCGTAGAAAACTCTTGCTGGTCTCGATTCTGGTGTTGCTCGGTGCGGCGTCGATCGTCACGCTGTACCATGCGGCGTTCAAGAGCAGGACAGACGATCTTCTCTGCACCGTCCGCAGCCAGCACTCGCCGCACCGCGCTGATTTCTGTGCGCGACCCGAGCCTCGACGCATGGGGGCCGGCCGTGACCTGTACGGTCTGCGCAGGGAAGGGACCGAGTTCCCCGTGGAAATCGGCCTTGCCCCACTCGAAACCGAAGAAGGCCTCCTTGTCTTGGGTTCGATCGTTGACGTCACCGATCGCAAGCAAGCGGAAGAGGAACTGCAGTCGGCGCATGTGCCCTGGCGAAACACTCGGCGGAACTGAAGGTCGCCAAGGGTCGGGCCGAGGAGGCGGATTCCTCATGAGCCTAGCCTATCATCGGCCCGATGTGCCGCCTGAAATCGAGGTCGGTTGGCGAAGCGACGGAGATTCGATTGTCGTCCATGTCCGAGACAACGGCGTCGGCATCCCGCCGGAGTCACGCGAGGACGTATTCGACAGTTTCCGTCGTCTCCATTCCCAAGACACCCACCCTGGCACGGGGTTGGGACTAGCCATCGTCCGGAAAGCCGTGCAGTTGTTAGGCGGCAGCGTCTGGGTGGAGTCGGAGATCGGCGCAGGCAGTACGTTCCCGGTAAAACTCAGCCCATAAGGTGGAATCATCATGGCAGCGACACAGGCGGAATCGCAGGTCGTGAAGGTTCTGTATGTTGATGACTACGAGATGGATCGCAAGATGGTCCGGGCCGCATTGATGTCCGACGGCGGTGAGATCGAGCAGGCCATCATCAATCTGGCCAGAAACGCGCGCGACGCGATGCCGGACGGTGGTACGCTTACGATTCAGACGGCTACGGAGGAGGTTGATGAAGCGCGCGTATCCGCACATCCCGCCGCGCGGACTGACCGACACGGTCCACGGCGTCCCGTGAGGCTGGCGGATGATCGGCAGCAATTGGTCCACCTCGCGGCGGAGATTCGGGAAGTCTGGCCACCACGGTTTTCGGTCCACCGGCCCGACCGATTTCTGGTACTTTTCGGCGCAACTGCCGTAACAATCGCGCCAATAACCCATGGCCTTGGCACCGAGCAAGATGGCATTATACAGCCGCAAGCGCATATCGCCGGGCCCGTTGGCCGTTTTCGCAAAGAACCCCAGCGTGGATTTGCCGGGAGATGGGACTGGAATCAGATCCGAGGCGACGCGTCCGGCGTGGCGCGGATCGGTCTTGTACGGCGTGGACAGCCTGCACGAGCCAGAGCCGTCCGGC
>CAZSOG010000156.1:0-8316 GCA_964607555.1 uncultured Pirellulaceae bacterium
ACAACCCGCGTCCAACATTGTTCTCGATCGCCGGACCCACATTGGCGACGCGCAGACGTTCGCCATCGAACGTGCAGCGGACACCAGCCACCATGCGACTCTTTTCCCGCGGCCCAAACGTGAACGACATCATGATGTCGCCGTTCGGCATGACAACTCGCTGTCCGCAATTATTGGTGTAGATGAACGCCCCGCGCGGATCATCCCACTGCAGGATCCGACGTTCCGACCAGGTTCCGTCGGCATGCCGCACGGCATAAACAGGATACCTTGCCAGCTGATCACCGCGCGCAAACCGCGGTCCGCGATAGAAGACAACGTGCCCCAACGCGAGTACCGTATTCGTACGCGGATGAAACTGCGGAACGACATCGCAAACGCCGGCCATCAGCCCGTCGTGGCCCTTGACCGGCACTCGCCCCAATGCGGCGATCGGTTTCGGATCAGTCCACGTCGCGCCATCGTCATTCGATAATGTATAGTGGACCGGTCCAAAGTAATCGGACCCGCGTATCGACTGCAGCGTCATCAACGCGGTCGGCCGCTTCCCGCCACCGGGCATCATGCACGCTCGGGGGTGAAACCATGTGGTCCCTTTGCCGTCGCGATTCCGCCACAGCGTATCGCGCGTGATTGACTCGATAAGACCGCGATGGGTTGCCGCGAAGGTGCTGCGTGGCAGGGCGGGTATGACTGCAATAGCCGAAAGGGCAAGGAACTGGCGTCGATACATGATGATTACTCGCAGTGTTTGGGGCGAAATGAGCCGATAGTACAAAAGGAACACTAATCTTCACTGATCAGCACTAATGACACCGGCCTGGAAAGTCGGAAACACGCACCATGAATCCGGCAGGTCGTAAAAAGTCGAAGGTTTTTCAAGATGAGGTTTTCCGAACCGGTCTGTTCAGAGGGGCGTTACCACGTGTGTTTCAGTGGTGCAACACCAACGTCAGCGTGCTGGCAAGCCAAGTTCTTTGCGTAACGCTTTCAGGTCTTGCAGATACCGATTATATATGTGCACCCACAGGTATTCGGTCGGGGCCGGGACTTTTGGCAACGCCGCGAACGCCTCCGCGATCCCCTGAGTATCGCCCATCGATTGTAACTCGGGGTAGAATTCCATCAACTTGATTACAGCAAGATGAAACTCGTTGTATTTGGCGATCGCGTTGAGCTGGGCGGCAATCTCGACCAGCAGGTCCCGCGGCGCGATAATCTCCGGGAAGACCGGCACGAAACCGGGCGCGATTCGGACCGTAGCCAAGGTTTTCCGCGCGCGATGAATCACCGTGCCGCGCTGCTCGGCCCCCGCGAGTACCTTGGTAAGACCCGGTTGGGCGCCCGGGCACAGGTAGCACGATGTCGTTTCGACGGCTTCGAGCACCAAGGCCATTTTCTCGGCATTCTCCGGCCCGAACATCCCTCGAGTGAACTCGCGCACCAGCGCGCGGCCCGAGCGTTTCGGGTTCCACATGAGTTGGGCCGCGACATACAGGTTCGACAAGACGAGGAACTGGGAGACGTCGTCCGCGCTGTACCACTCGATGAGCTCGCCGGCCTCCGATGGAAACGCGCCGAAGTACTTCTCCAGCATGCTGGTGTGCACGTGCATGCCGTGCCAGTGCTCGATGTCCAGGAGCCGCCAGCCCCAAACCGCACTGGGATACCCTCGAGCGTGAATCTTCTTCGCACGCGGCAAGTTGAAGCGGCCGGGGACCGCGATCGTGACATCCTTTGGGAGGACGCCGGCAAGCAGCACCGAATCGTCATCCTTGAACCCGGGCCAGATGGATGGAATGACGTTCCACATGCTGAAACTGCTCTGGATATCCGGGTTGATCTTACGAAATTTCTCCACGAGCACGTTGTGTTGTTCGAGCGCGGTCCGGATCGTGCACTTGTCGCAATCGGGTTGGCCGCCATAGTCGGACCAGTGCGTGACAATTCGGTCCGTGTGCGCCGCGTAGGACTTGGCCTGATAGTCGTACTCATCCAGGAGAATGCGACGCTGAGCGGGGTCATTGAAGCAGGCCCCGGGACGCGCAAATTTCTTCCCCGTTTTCGGGTCTTCGACGGACGATCCATAAACAAACAGCGTAAATGTCTCGCCGTTCCGATGGGCTTCGTCCGCCATGGTGATCAGCTTGGCACGCCATTGCGGTCGAGTGACACTATCGTCCTGGTCAAGCTGAACCCAAGTGTCACTCAGTTGCACGGCATTGTAGCCGAAGCTGGCCAGCAGCCGGACCAAACCGCGCAGTCGTTCGGGACGCCAATCGCGCGGCCGGTACTTCCGTTTAAGGGCCGCGGCCATCGCCCCGGCGTGCAGGCCGGCACGATTCCACGGACTGCAAACCACCACGTCTCGCCCTTTGATGAACGGCGATACCACGATATCCGTCGGCACAAGCGTGATCTTGCCACGTTCCACTCGAAGTTCCCGCATCAGTCGCCACATGGCATTGGCGGCTCCCGTCTCGGTCAGCCCGATCCCGATGACGAAACCACGCCCGTCGCGAGTCACGGTTTTCAGGACATATCCGTCCCGTTGCACTCGATTCCGCGGGTTCACGATCCCCAGAGCAGCCAAGTCGGTGAACCGATCGATGACACCGAGCGCGATCGTCAGTTTTCCCGATGGGCCGGACATGAGTTTATCGGTTTCCAGAATCTTTGGCGCTGCGCCGCATACTTTCCTGATATACTCGCGCAATAGTCCCGCCGCGTGCCGACAGACTTCGCTATCCGGAGGAACCACCAATACACAGTTCGCTGCGCCATGGTCGGCCAACGTGAGATCGTTCACGGTCGCCGCCCAACTCTGCCGGCACTCCACGCTCGGCACCCCGGCCATGCCAACCACCAAGCACAACAATACGTTAACCCTCACGAAGTGAATTTCGTGTCGGCGCATCACGGTGTTCTCCTCTTGCAGAAAAGGTGCCAATGTGTGTGATGAAGTTCCCGCATTTAATTTGGAGCCTGTCACAAAACTGCTTCGACAGGGTCTTTATCCGCCTCTCCGGCGGACGTGGACGCCCAGCGTACCTGTTTGGCAGCCGTTCAATCTTAATCTTAATTGGACAGCGCCACTTTTTGTGTCACGAATGGTGTAACTCAATACAATCGAGGGAGTTACGCCCCCGCCCACCTCGTGTGGGTGGAGCGCATGATTGTGCACTACAGCAGCGCGCGAAAAAACGGGCCGGCGTGGGCGCCGATTAGTGCAAAATCACTGGCTCCACCCAGACCAGCTGGGCGGGGGCCGGATAACGACAATCCACGCATTGACAAACCAGTAACCAAGAAAAGTGACACTGTCCAACTAATCCTTCTCACGTTTCATCTGGTCCCCTGCCAACATCGAAAAACGTGAACATCATTTGAACTTCGCGACCAATAAGCGTCGAACAAGTTCACTCAGGCAATTCGGCCCGTAGCGTGACCAGACTGCGGGCCGGAATCCGCACCGTGTTTCCGACCTTTTTCTTGGGACGCTCGCTGGTGTCACTCAGCCACACCTGTTGCGGCGCGGGCCTGGCCCAGTCAAGTGTCACGTCGGCGGCCGTGTCACGTGCACATAACAGGCGCAAAACAATCGCCTTGCCATCATCGCTTGGTTTCAGCCCGGTCACGATGACGTCGGCGGGAGTGATCCGCACCAGTGACGTCGGCGGGGGTGCGGTGCCTCGACCGGGGACCGCGACCAGCGGTTGGCTGAAGCCGGTCGCCATGCGTGCCGCGGCGGCATCGTTGCACGGGCCGTCATGCGGGCACAACACGAACCGAAACACGACCGGTCCTTCCTGGTAGGCTCGATAGTTCGTGCCCCAATGGTTGTTCATTGCCCACGAGTACAACTTCTGTGTCGGCTTGATCGTCTTGCGCCACACGCGTGGATCAGTTTGCGAGTTCAGCAGCGTGGCCGTGATACCGCCCACTTGCACCAACGGTGCGTCGAGCGTGACCCAGGTCACGCCGAATCGCTTGTTGGAAACGTCGGCCCAGCGACTCACGCTCAGCCAATTCTTACACGCGCTGGGCATCTGATCTTGCTCGGGACGCATCACCCCATACGGAACATCAAGTCGAATTTCTCCGCCCGGCACGTTGAATGGGAATGCGAAATTGACACTCTCCTTACCCTCCTTGGCATAGTAGTTTGTCGCTTCAAGCCGCTTTTTGTCCACGGTATCGATCAGCTCGACACAGCCAGAGCCGGCCACCAACCGGATCTCACGCAGCAGCTTGTGGCAGCCCGGCGCGTCGGACTCGATCAGCAACGAGCCGACCAGCGGCCCTCGATCGCGCACGGTAATCTTCACGGGCCCATTGCGCTGAATCGCCGACACGTCATCACCGATCAGGTACAGATAATCGTTGATCGCATGGCCACTGGCGATGTCGGCCAGGTTGCCGTCAATCCCCTGCGCTTTCAATTCGACGATACCGCCTGTTTTCTCATCGACGCGCACACGCACCTTGCCGTTCTCAATAACATTGCCGGCAACCTTGACTGAATCATTCGTCGTGGCGTTGGCTTTGTGCGTCAACGTGAATCGCCGACCGGCAAGGGGCGGCATGTCGCGCACGTAGACGGCCAGCTCGTTACTCGCGAGCCGCTGTGCCGGCACGGCTTGTCCCTGCTGGTTGACAACACCGATGGCGCCGCGTGCGACTTCGTTCGATATCAGTGCCACATCCGTGCGCGGCCAGGAGTTCGTATTAAAGATGTCGACGTATTCGCGCGTGCGTGTCGCCTGGAACCCTTCGCCCGATTGAGCTGCTTCGTCGAGAAGCTGTCGCGATTGCAGATTCGCGGCCGAAGCGTACGACCGCTTGATATTCCATTGATCGGAAGTAAATGGATTGGCCGGTTGCGAAATACTGCAATACGCGCCCCACGTGTGCTCGGAATACAGCAGCACGTTGCGCCATGCCGCGTCGAACTTCGTGACGGGATAACGATGCGGAGCGAGTAACGCCCAAAGCGTCTGCGCCTGGGCAAGCCGATCCGAGCTGGCTCGATTCATGGCCGTTTCGGCCGCCGACGAGCCGGCGCCATCTTCCCAATACGGCGTCCAGTCACCGCGTACGCGTGGCAGCCGATCGCCGTACCGTTTATCGAAAGCGCGAAATGCCTCGCTGGTCGACGCGATTACGAACCGAGGTGACACATGCGTGGCATTCCACTCCTTGACGAAATCGCAAATGGCCGGATCGGGAACCGCATTGTCACCGTGGCCGGCCCACCGGACATAGGCAATATCATACGGATACGCACGTTCCAAAAGCCCTTTGCAGAATTCCTCGACGAGCTTTGGCGACATCTTCCCGTAGTGGTGCGACATCGCGTAACCCCAGAACGGGATCCACACCAACACCTTGCTCGTGCCATCGGGCCCGATCCACCAGAATGGCTTGTTTTCCCACTCGACCAGGATCGTGCCGATCCGATCGAAGTAGTTTGGCGCGACCGAGAAATACTTGATCCCGGCCTGGTTCAATGCCGTTACCGTACCCCACGTGTAACCGGGCACGTCACTGATCATCGCCGCATCAATGGGCACACCGGTCCGCGCGCCCAGCTGTGTCGCGAAACGAAAAAGCTGCGTCAGTTCTTCCGGCCGGCACAGGCCCGTGAGTTCATTCAAGTACATCCCGTTCAAAGCGATCTGACCATGACGCACCGCCTCGTAAAACTTATCGCGATATTTCGGTGGGAGCCTGTGCAGATAGAGATCGGCGGCCCACAACACTTCGACATTCCAAACGAAACGGGCGCCCGGAGGATACTCGGCCGTACGGCGTGCCGCTGCCAAACCTTGCAACAGGTTGTTTACTTGTTTCTCCTCGATGTCAGTCTGGATCCCGGTGTAGCCAATATCGGTATGCGAGTGCGGCAGGATATAGACCGTCAGCTTGCGCGCAGCGGGGATTTGCATGGTTCGCACAACAGCCGGCTTGCCGCTGATTTCGATCTGCACATCCAAGGACCGCGCGGAATCGGCGGCCGCGACGTCATATTGGAGCGTGTGATCACCGAACTCCACGTTGATATCCCGGGGCTCCTGCCCGGCAACGCGCACGACCGCTTGGTGTGACTCGGCATACGGGTAGCTCAGCGTCAGCTTCAGCGACTGCATGAGCTTGACGCCTCGGCGTTCGATAATCGGCAACGTCCGCGCGTCAAGGACAATCCCACTGGGTGCCGTATCCACGTCACCGGCGGCAAACAACTCGAGCACCTGGCCGCCCACATTCGGGGACCGACCGGGAAGCACCGATGTCACTTGCCAGCGCACGTAACGTGCGTTCACGGCTGGAAATGCCGCAAACGTGGTCGCGCCCGGCTTGTCCGTGTGCTTGATCTTGACGGTGCCGATCGGGTGCACGAAGTCGGCCGTTCGGCTAAAAACCAGGTTGGCTTCGGCGATTGTATCCGGCGTGCGCCGCTGCACATGGCGGAACGCGGCCACTCGTCGCGGGCGTCCGAGATCAAAGTCGATGAACGTCCGCACACCCTGATGATCCGATGCATAATCGGCCACCCGACCACCACGGCCCACCGACTTGAGGATATTCTCGACGTTGTAGCCGCCGCCTGGGAAAGCCGGCGCCGCCTTGATGATCTTGAGCGGAATCGGCGCGAGCCGCGTGAATTGAGCGCCGTCCGCGTTGGCCGAATCAACGCGCGGTCCCAACGCAACAACCGCAAGGCACAGCCAGAGAGCAAAGCACGCAACTCGTGTCATCGGAAAACTCCTATGGTAGAAGGCGATATAAGCACTCATGGCCCGCGACGCTCCCGGCGCAGCCGTTCAAGTTCTTTACGCAAAGGGGCCCAATATTCGCGGTCCGCATCCCGCTCGTGTGCTTCTTCTTCTCTCAGCGCGCCAACCACTCGCCCGGGCCCCCCGCCCACCAACCCCAGGAGCGGCCGATCGCATGCTAGCCGCCCAGCCTGTTCGGGAAACCGACGCGTCACCTCTGCCAAGAGCTCTGGAGTTCGCAGCTCACGCAGCCAAAAAACAACTCGCTTCGGCGTTGGATCGGCGCCATATGCGAAGTAATTTGATTCAACCAGACGCGTCAGCATCGGCCAGTCCTTGTCCCGCTGTGTTTTCTTCGCTTGAACAAGATCGGGCAGCGACATCACCTCGATGGCGTGACCACGCACGTCGAAAGTCGTTCGTCTTGGCCAAAGCAAATCGAAACTAGCCACACCGCGCATTTTCGACATGATGTCGATGCGCATACTCTCGGCATCCGGATGGCTACAACAAAAATGGACAGCCAACCCCATGTCCAGATACTTACGTTCAAAGGGAGGCACGGCGATGCACCGCGCGCGGAGTTCGTCAAGTGCCGCCCGCAAGCGGTTCATGTTGTCCGGCTCCGCGAGAATCACCAGATCCGTATCACGGCTAAACTCCGCTGCGCCGTACAGCACGCACGCCTGCCCCCCCATGAGCAAACATTTCACGCCATTCGCGCGCATCGAAGAAAGGACTTTGAGAATCGGGTTCCGGGTCAAGCGTTCCTCCCAACGTCAAATAGATTTCCCAAAGACGTTCGCTCTCACACCACCGTTGTTCGGGCGTCATCAAATACCATTCGGCCCATTCAGGATCGCAGATTTCGTTAATATCGATCATGAGAAAATTCTACCATAGCCACGGAGCCGCGAGAATAGCTGAACCGCCGACCCGGGCGGAGACAATGTGCTTACGCACACCGCCTGATGGTCATTTTGCAGGATCAGGCCGGGAAGAACGTCGAACCAAGTCATTCCCCGAGTGTCACGACGGCCAGGATCCATCCGCGGGCACGTTGGCTGTTAGAGGACGTTCGGTCGGCGCGCACTGATATGTCATGCTATTTGCATTGCGTGGGGACGCGCCGTTAGAATCCTTATGGGCGGAAATTTGATGATCTTGAGTCAAGTTTTTGGGTCGAGGTTCAGCCGCCACGGGAGTTGATGTCGGGTGAGCGGCGCTGGTAGTGCAGAATCATCGCTCCACCGGGATAAACCCGGCGGTGGCGGGACGCGCAAACGGAACGGGGGCGTAGTGCAAAATCATCGCTCCGCCGGGATAAACCCGGCGGTGGCGGGATGGGACAAGAGCTAGCGCTGTGCGCGGGTCTCCTGACCCCGCACGGAAGCGACCGAAGGTCTCCACCGCGCCGCCATGCGTCAGTTGGTTGGAGGCAACGCCTCATTAGATTCTTAGGCTGCCAGATGCGCGCACGGTGCGCGCATGTTTTGGGGCCGGGTGGCATCCGCCTTTGGCGGATGAGAAGCGGAGACGC
>CAZSOG010000157.1:0-8316 GCA_964607555.1 uncultured Pirellulaceae bacterium
AGAGCGGCTCTCCGAGCCGTGGCCGCCTGGAAATCCGTCAGTTGGTTGGAGGCAACGCCTCATTAGAATCTTAGGCTTCAGGATGCGCGCACCGTGCGCGCATGTTTCGAAGCGAACAACGGGAGCGCTGCGGAACAAGGGCGTACTCCTTTGTGGGTTGCGGGCCTCCCGCATTAGGCCCCGCGACGAGCACATTGTCGTGGCGTTCCGTGGTCGGCATCCTGGTTCGAAATCCCGCCAAGCAGCGGTGGAAAAAAATGGGTCGAGTACGCTCGAAAGCAAATGCTCTGGCGCGGTTACTGGATACGATCACACGTCCTGTTTACGTGGTCGACCGCCACCGTGTTCTCATCTATTGCAACGCTGCGTGTGGCGATTTAATCGGTGTCGACCCGGCGAAATTAGTCGGGCAAGAGTGTGCGTATCATGCGCCGACCGAAAACACGGTTGAAGCACTAGTTTCCTGTTTCTGCCCCCCGCCCAGGACCTTTGCCGGCCAAGGCATGGATCAAGACGTGACCTTGGTTCATCAGGACGGACACGCATTGGAAATGCGTGCCCATTGCATTCCGCTGGGTGCGGATCGAGTGACGTGTGCCGGTGTCTTGGTTGTCTTGCTGCCGGTGGATTCCGCCGGGAAGCAGCCCAGCGCGGATATCGAACTTGACGCCGCCGCGCTCCATCAACGCCTTGCCCGGTACAGCGCCGATATTCAGGTTAGTGCGGGCCCCTTGGACGAGCTGGTGGGCCGGAGCCGCGGCATGCGTCGCGTGCGTGAGCAGATCAAGTTGGCTGCCGCGGGCCCGACGCACGTTCTGATTCTAGGACCGCCGGGAAGCGGACGGGAACATATCGCCCGCGCGATTCACCGGGAGACCGCACGCCACGAGGCAGGCCCCCTGGTGCCCGTCCTATGTTCCGCGATGGATGCTGAACTGCTGCAAGACGCGATACGTTCTTTTGCACGTCAGACCGCGGATCTCCCGTCGCCCACGCCGCCGGCCATACTGTTGCTGGAAGTCGACCAGCTGCCGTATGATGCCCAAATCGAACTGATGGGGTTTCTTGATCTGCCTGGTTTCCATCTCTATACCGTGGCCACCGCGCGCCAGTCGTTATTATCGCTTGCCGCACAAGATAAATTCCAAGTCGACTTGGCCCACGCCTTGAGCACGCTCGTGATCGATGTTCCGCCCCTCTGCCAGCGCCGCGAGGATATTCCGTTGCTGGCCCAGCATTTTGTCGAAAAATTCAATGGTCTCGGTGGACAACAGCATGAGGGATTCTCCGCCGATGCGCTCGATGAACTGACGGGCTACGATTGGCCGGAGAACGTCGATGAACTGGCCGCCACGGTCATGCAGTGCTGTCAGCAAGCCCATGGCGAGGTCATCCAGACGGACGAACTGACCGCCCATATTCGGTGGGCCGCCGATGCCGATGCACATCCGGTTCAGGCTGTCGAGCCCATTTCCCTGGATCAACTTCTGCTGGACGTCGAACGCGAGATGATATTGCGCGCGCTCCGTTTGACGAAGGGAAATAAGACCAAGGCCGCGAACTTGTTGGATATTCCCCGGGCACGACTTCACCGCCGTATCGAACATCTCGGCTTGTCCTGAATCGCCGCCCGTTGTCAACTCGCCCCATCGCCTCTAACATGAGGTGAATCAGAATACGCTCCCGGCGTCAGGTGCGCGGCGTTTTGCCGATGACAATGGTTGACCGTGATGGTGATCGCGTACCCGTGTCCCCCAACGTTCCCGGTCCGGTGATGAGCATGTCGGAAGCACATTTCATCATTTGCGAGAAGGCGAACCGATGGGCGGTGGCTTTCCGCCGACAACTGCGGTCGGTGGGAATCCGAGTTCACGAAACACGCAGCTTGGATCACTGTCATCGAGAATTGACCACGGCGCCACGCAGTTTGTTCGCCGTGGAAGTCGATCCGGAAACACTGGAACGACGGCTTCGCTGGTCGTGGCATACAACCAGGTCGTTTTCGCGCTCGCGGGCCATGGTCCTCACTTGCCGGGGTCTGGAACCGGCGGACTTGATGTTACGGGAAGCCGGCGCACTGCACGTACTGTATTCCCGCCGCGGCATTGCCCCCGCGGCACGACTGGTGCGGAGAGTGATCGAACCGGAAATCTCCGCCCCGATCGGTGC
Source organism: uncultured Pirellulaceae bacterium (assembly GCA_964607555.1). Lineage (GTDB taxonomy): Bacteria > Planctomycetota > Planctomycetia > Pirellulales > Pirellulaceae > JAJSAJ01. The sequence goes on from CAZSOG010000157.1 coordinate 2,170, forward strand.
ACGGCAGCGGATCTGGGCGGAATTGCCCTTTGCTGAACGGATGTGAAGACCATTGCGAGGAGACAATGCCATGGCCGAAGGCCAGATTAATGAGAATAGTGTGCGTGAAGCGTTGCTGGATTTGAAGGACCCGGAAACCGGCCGAAGCCTGGTGAAACTCGATCAGATTCGAGACATTCAGACGACCGGTGGCCAAGTGCGTCTGACCGTGGCACTGACCACGCACAGCGCGCCGCTTTGGAACGAGGTCCAAGACGCTATTCGCGCAACGATGACAAAAAAGTTACCCCAGTTAACGCAGGTTGACATCAACCACGAGGTCCACACGCGACCACCGCAAAAACTTGGTGAAATTGGCCTCACGGCGAAGTCGGTGATCGCGATCGGCTCGGGCAAGGGAGGCGTTGGCAAGAGCACCATTGCTGCCAGTCTGGCGTTGTCGCTAAAGCGCTCAGGTGCAATCGTTGGCTTGATGGATGCCGACGTGTATGGCCCCAGTATTCCCCACTTGCTGGGCGTAAACGAGCAGCCGCATTCGGTCGGTAATGGGATCCAACCTGCAATGATGGACGGCATGCCCGTGATGAGCATGGGGTTGTTGGTTCCCAAAGAAGAAGCGGTCATTTGGCGTGGCCCGATGTTGCATGGTGCCGTGACTCAATTCCTGCGCGACACACTTTGGGGCGACTTGGACTACTTGATCATTGATATGCCGCCCGGAACGGGCGACATCGCGCTCAGTTTGTCGCAATTGTTGCCGCTGACCGGGGCGGTGGTCGTCTGCACTCCACAAGAAGTGGCATTGCTTGACGCCGTCAAGGCGATCGGTATGTTTCGCAAGGTTGATATTCCGGTGCTTGGCATGGTGGAGAACATGAGCGGTTTCATCTGCCCCGGCTGCAAGCAACGTTACGATATCTTTGGCAGCGGCGGAGCGCGTGCCACGGCCGAACGATTGCATGTTCCGTTTCTTGGTGATGTGCCGATCCAGGTGGAGATTCGCGAGCACGGTGACGCCGGGCGCACGCTCGCTAACTTCGACAGTCCGGCGATCGCCGCGCCGTTCGACGCGATCAGTCTCGCGCTGATCAAAGGGCTGGCGGATCGCGCGGCGACCGAGCCGGTCAAACCGAGTCTACCCGTGTTGGGCTGAGCGATAGGTGGTGACGAGCGGACCTCGTGGGCCGTGTTCGGCACGTTGATCGTGGCGGCATCGACAGGACTATCGGCGCCGCACGCGGGTCCGTGCTCGCGACCGGTCAACAGATCGATTGGCACATCCCGAAGCCGCGGTGTTCGCTCGATTTTCCGCGTGATCTTGGCGACATAAGTCTTAGAGCCGCAAGAACTTAGGTTCTTGCGGCTCTTTCTTGTCGTTGTCGGTTGGGGCGCAGTTCGGCACCACGGAAGGGTTACTTCTTCTTCCGTTTGACCGTCTTGCGAGCGACCTTCTTCTTGGCAACCTTCTTCTTGGCGGCCTTCTTCTTGGGCGCCGCCTTCTTCTTGGCTACCTTCTTCTTCGCGACTTTCTTCTTGGCGCCCTTCTTCTTAGGCGCCGCTTTCTTCTTGGCTACCTTTTTCTTCGCTACCTTCTTCTTTGGGGCAGCCTTCTTCTTGACGACTCGCTTCTTCGTGGCCACTGTACGTCCTCCGTTAAACAAGGTTCACGGCGAACTCCGTCCCGCAGGCTTCCAGGTTGCCTAAAGCCGACGAGTCAGGTTCCACCTACAACTCGAAAACCATTCGTGTTGTCGCGCCGCACTGTTCATAACGCAAACACCGTGCTTCAACGACGACAACCACAAACAGTTAACCATCCTAAATAGATAGTTGTACGCATCATCGCAATAAATGCAACAGGTTTTCCACTGTTTTGGGAATTTTTTTTGATCTTTATTATCTTTGTCAATGATGGCGCGCAACTGTGCGCGCGAAACAGATGATCATGATCATGCAATGATCGATGTTTTGAGTTGTTGCAATGATGCGCGTCGGCGCGCATTGGTGGACGGTCAACAGCGTCTTGATGCGCAACGGCATTCGTTATCGTTAGTTGTTTGCGATGGGAATTGCACGTTCTTGGAACGTGTAACAAAACTGACTCGGCAGAGTGTTTATCCGCTTCATCGACGGACGTGGACGTCCATCGTGCATGTTGGACACCAGATTTCGTGACCGCCACTTAGAAAAGTGAGAGCCGGGTGCCATCGGTAAGCTGAACCGATGGTTGCGGGCACCGTCGCGGGATCCCGAATTGGTGCCACTGCGCGGGGCGTGCACGGCGGATCGCGCGACTGCGCGCGAAGGAGGCGTGATTGGGTTGCGGCGCGCGCCCGTCGGACCACGGGGCGAGGATCTTGCGCCAGGCAAGGTCGCGTCGTGTACGCGCGATGTGAATGGGATCCCAACCGTACCAGTCGGGATCCGGCTGAAGGATGTAAGCACGAAATCGATTCGCGCACGAGACCAACCAATCGTTAATCGCGTGCGCCTCGACCAGGATGCGTTCACGATCCAGTGGCGCGCCGGGATAGGCCAGATGGCCAAGAAACTGGAGTTTCCAGGGTGGCGCCGCCTCGATGATCTCGACGGGCAGGCGGGTAATGACCAGCCGTGCGACCACGTCAGCCAATCGTTGCAGGCATATTTCCAGCCATTCGATAATCTGGTCCGGTGGCTCTCCGTAGACCAAATCGTTCCCAATATCGGTGACGAGGGCCGCGGTTGGCAGGGCATCACGTGAATTCAGGGCGTCCCAGAGCCCACACGATGTGATCCCGGGTAACTTCCGGCCGAGGATACTGCTGTCCGCGCCAAACGATCGCCCATGGCCGGCGGCGCCGAGAATGTCCAGGGGCGAATGCCAGGCGCGCCGGGCCGTCTCCACGATCGTGGGAAGCGATCGTGTCACGTTGCTCGCACCCAACAATACGATTCGTCCCGTGGACACGATTTCAGGGGGTACGTTCGATTCCACTACCAAGGTTTACCTCCGAACCCGCCGCCCGTGAGCCGCATTGCCATGTAATTGGAGTAGGCGAGTGAGCCGAACAGCAAGGCAACGAAGAGGTCATGGGTAGCGAGATATCCGCCGACGGCCACGACCAGTGCGGCGCCAAACGACAATTGAAGTGACTTGAAATGACCGTCGCGCGGATCAACGGTCGTCAGGTAAGCATGTGTGATTTGCCCACCATCCAGTGGAAAGATCGGTAACAGATTAACAACGCCCCAAAAAACATTAACCCACAGCAGTTGACGAAGCGCGAACCAAACCAAGTGATTTCCGTCGGGCGCCCTCAAGACTTGCCAGCCGGGGAAATCGCGTGGCGTGATTTCGACCGCACCACCCAGCGCCTTTACAATCGCGATCACGAAGGCCGCCAAGACGAAGCCGGCAACTGGCCCGGCCAGGGAGACAATCATGTGTGCACCCGCGGTCAACCGTGCTGGGCGACTCCATGGATCGCGCGACACATCCGGAATCGCTAAACCGCCAAATATGTACATGACGATTCGAGCGGAGGCCCCATACCAGCGAAACGCCAGCGCATGCCCCATCTCGTGGACTAGAATCGACCCGAAGAGCACGCATACCCAAACGAGTAACAGGACGCCTGCCTCATCACCGTGCGCGCCGCCACTGCCCAGAAGTATCGCGGCAAGCCAAAAAAACGGATGCACCCGGACGGGGAACCCTGCCAGCGAAAACCGCAAATCGTAGTTTGTTTCCGGAGGCTCACTTAAAAACACCGCACCACTCCTATACACGAGACGCGCAACGTACGACCGCCAGAACCCCGGCGATCTACCTCGCAAGATAATTGTACGACGTTCCAGTGCGATAGGGGGGCTTCTGCGTCTAAACGGTTTTCCACCGGGACCAGCTCGGTGGCGAGGGGGGCGTGTGAGACGGACGCGTGAGGCATTCCTACTGCGTCTAAACGGTTTTCCACCGGGACCAGCTCGGTGGCGAGGGAGAGGGCCTTCCCGCGCGGCGCTGCTTCCCACCGAGCTTGTCTCGGTGGAGGCAGATTTAGCCGTAGCCATGTCGTAAAGAAAACCGTCGCCCCCACGCAGCTTGCCTGCGTGGAGCGTCTGTTTCGCGCGCTGCCGCTCCCGCCGCGCACGAACTCCCGACGCGCGAGGCCAGCAACCCACAACAGAGTACGCCCTGGCATGCGCGGCGCTCCCGTTGTTCGCTTCGAATCATGCGTGCACTGTGCGCGCATGTGGCAGCCTGAGAATCTAACGGGTTGGAAGCCAAACGCACCACCAGGGCGCAACAAAAACGCCCATGGTGACTCAGAGGTTTTATACAGCCAAGGGTTAGGCCGCGCGCCGCCCGCCTTCGCGAGGTCGATCGGACGAGCCGGTTGCAAGACGAGAGAGAATGTAGCGAGCCGCCGTATTCGACGCCCCGGGAACGCAGAAGCGCGTCTTCAACCGGGCCAGTTGGTCGCGCCGCCGCTGATATTCCACCGGATCGCGCAGCCAGCGCACCACATGCTGGGCCACGTCCGCCGATTTGTCACGAAACGTCGGATACTCTGGAAATGGTACCTGATCGGCTCCTGGTGCATGTGGGTCGTAAGGGGCGCTGTCGCGTTGGAAGCGGTCCGCACAGGCCAACAGATTGACCAACGTCATGTACTTGACCTGCACCAGGTGGCGGCCGAGCCAATAGGTAGTTCTTGGCAGCCAGTACAGGATAACCGATGGACAAGTGTAGTACATCAATTCGAGCGAAACGGAGCCGGAGCAGGCCATGCAACTGTGGCTGATCCGGACCAATTCGCTTGTGCGGCCCACGTGGACTTCGATCGGCAGATTGACGTTGCCGAGCATGTCGCGCGCGATTGCCGCCTGTGGCTCGTTGAACGAGGCGATGGCGAACCGAACGTCGGCAACTTGCCGCGTGACAGTCGCCGCGGCTTGCAGCAGCCAGGGCAGATTGTGGCGCACCTCCTGCGTGCGTGATCCGGGCAGAATGGTCACCAAACGCCGCGGTTGGCGCGTCCCATGCCGTTGGACGAAGTCTTGATCCAGCTTCTGGTTCATTAATTGGTCAAAGTAGGGATGGCCCACGAACCGCGCCTTGCAGCCCCGGTCCTGATACCACTCGGCTTCAAACGGAAGCTTGCACAGCACTTCATCGACCAGGCGCCGCATTTTTCCAATGCGCCAGCCGCCCCAGGCCCAGATCTGCGGTGCCCCGTAATAGTAGACGGGAATCTTGTACTTCTTCGCCTTGCGGGCGATCCACCAGTTGAATCCGGGATAATCGATCAGGACGACGGCATCCGGGCAATGCTCTTTGAAATACCGCTCCGCCTGCCGCAGCAATCTCCAGAACTTGTCCAGATTGGCCACGGCCTGCGCGATCCACATCACGGCGAATTGGGTAAGATCGGCCAGTTGCTCCATTCCCGCCGCCCGCATCAGCGGCCCGCCGAAACCCGAGATTTGGATCTCTGGGTTCTCGGCACGCAAGGCACGAATCAAATTGGCACCATGGAGATCGCCACTCGGCTCCCCAACAGAAAAAAACACGTTTTCGTGGTCTCTTGACATGGTTGAGCAACCGCACAAGGTTCTTAGGCTGCGACATGCGTGCACCGTGCACGCATGTTTTATGACTGGGTGGCATCCGCCTTCGGCGGATGTTTGGGCACGAGCGCTACGTGCACGAAGGCCTGCTCCCGTGTGGGTTACGAGCCTCCCGCCTCACGGGAGATTCCGCGACACCTGCGATCGGCGCGTGCCGCAGGATCGCAAAATCATGCCAACGGGCAAAGACCGATTATGAGCCGGCCACAAAACACAAAACCGCACAAAACTCGCGCGGCAGAGCACTTTTTCGCTGCTTCGACGGACGGGGACGTCCATCCTCCATGTTTGAAACCAAGTTTTGTTACCGCCTCTTCGTTGGACAGCGCACTTTTCTTCGTTATCGGTTTGTCAATGCTTGGGTTGTCGGTATCCGGCCCCCGCCCAGCTCGTCTGGGTGGAGCCAGTGGTTTTGCACTACGGCGGCGCCCCCAACCCGCGCGCTCCGGCCCCCGCCCAGCTCGTCTGGGTGGAGCCAGTGATTTTGCACTACGGCGGCGCCCCCAACCCGCGCGCTCCGGCCCCCGCCCAGCTCGT
>CAZSOG010000158.1:0-8246 GCA_964607555.1 uncultured Pirellulaceae bacterium
ATCGTCGCCCCCACGCAGCTTGACTGCGTGGAGCGTCTGTTTCGCACGCCGCCGCACCACGCATCGGCTCGATGCGCAACAAAGCTCTCTACAACAAGTTAGCGTTTTCCTATGACCCTGCCACCGGGTCATACAACATGCGCGCACGGTGCGAGCATCCTGCAGCCTGAGAATCCAACGAGGCTCTGTCTCCAACCAACGGTGAATATGGCCTTCGGCCAAGGCGTTTCGAAAGGTCCCTGCAAGAATCAGGAATCACAAGCACCCGACGATCGTCTATCTATATTGCGTGTTGTTTCTGGCGGTTTGTCAAATTCCAGGATGTCTACGAATTCATGCTTGTCCCGTCCCGACACCACCCATCAGCGCGACGAACAGCACCCCCATAGGTCCTATACGACTGATCGGACCGATCTGTCCAGAGAAGATGCGTAGTTCACTACGGTCACCCACGACCACGAACACGCCAAAGACGCGGGAAATCAGTTTACCCTGTACATTACTCTCCAGGAGGATGAGTGGACCAGACAACGATCAAAGCCATGGCCGGCGTTGATCGTTAGTCGGTTCACCTGCCCTTCTAGAGAGTAGTGTACAGCGTTTTCTCGGGCCTGAGTCCGCTGTTGATGCGAAAGCTCGAGTCATGTTCGCGCTTTGGATAATGGATAGTAGAGCCAGCACGGCACGGAGGAAAAACGCAGAGGTCGCGGAGAGAAGACGCAGAGAACGCAGAGAGGATCTAATTCGGGAATACATGGGACGCGGCCTCAAGAAACGGGCCTTTCGTTTCTCTGCGAACTCTGCGTTTCAACTCCTGGCCCCGCCATGGACTCGATACCTGGTAGCGATTGCTTACGCGGTCAAGTAGTGAACAACCACCCCCACCTTTGGTCCCGCGCGGACCAGCAAGTGATCAAGGCCGATATGGCCCTACCTAGCGTGGCAAACTGCCGGGCCGTTGGCCCTTGGGGCGCATTGGTGGCCCGCTTCCCCGGCCGTTGGCCGGGGCTAGGCAAACGGCTGGCCCTTTGGGCCGCCGAAGTACCAGGTTTAACATCCTGGTCGATCTTCCTCGTAGTGCCTGCTCCCCCACATTTACGTGATGGACGTTTGGCCCACGGCGCAACAAAACCGTGGCTCACCAACTTCTCGAATTCGCCCAGATTCCGGCGTTTTCATCAGGCCCCCCCGCGCCCCACGCGGCGCGCTGGCATTGACTCATTGGGCGAAACGTCGGATACTTCTCCGGGCCGGGAGCCTGGGTTCATGGCCGGGCGCGACTCGACCCCCCGACAGCTGGATGGATACATGGTCAGATGGAGGAGTCTTTGCGCGATGGCAGCGGATCAATCCGGGGACCTGAAGACCTATTGTGTCGACGTGGCGCGCCGCGCGCGCGCGGCGGCGGCGGCGCTCGGGGTCGTACGTGGCGAGATCAAGAACGCCTGGTTGACTGGTTCCGCCGCGCGATTGCGTGCCGCGTCGCAACAGATCATGGAAGCGAATGCACGCGACATCGCGGCGGCACCGGACTACGGCCTGACCGCGGCGCAAGTCGATCGGTTACGTCTGGACACGGCGCGCATTGACGGGATCGCGCGCGGGCTGGAAGCAATCGCGATGCTGCCGGATCCGGTGGGTGAGACGATGCACTCGACGATTCGTCCCAACGGGTTGGAAGTAGCCAAGGTCCGTGTCCCGCTGGGTGTGGTATTCTTCGTTTACGAGTCACGTCCGAACGTCACGGCGGACGCGGCGGCGATCTGCGCGAAGAGTGGGAACGCGGTGATCCTGCGCGGCGGCAAGGAGGCACGTCACTCGAGCCAGGCGATCGTGGATATTCTCCAGGATGTGGGGCGTGCGGAGGGGCTACCCGAGGATGCGGTGCAGTTGGTGGCGACCCCGGACCGCGCGGCAGTCGGCCATTTCCTCGCCTTGGGCGAACTGATCGACGTGGCCATTCCGCGTGGCGGCGAAGGTTTGATTCGGCGCGTGGCCAAGGAGGCGACGATGCCGGTGATCAAGCACTACCATGGCAACTGCCACGTCTACATCGATCGCGCTGCGGACGCGGAGATGGCCGTTCGTATCGTCGTTAATTCGAAATGCCAGCGGATGGGGGTCTGCAACGCGTGCGAATCGCTCGTCATCCATGGGGCGATTGCCGCATCGATCCTGCCCCCTCTGGCCGAGGAATTGGCGCGGCACTCGATCGAGTTGCGTGGCGACGCGGAAACCTGTCGCCTGGTCCCGACGGCACGGCCGGCTACGACCGCCGACTACGGCACCGAGTACCTTGGCCCCATTCTGTCGGTGCGTGTCACGGACACGCTGGACGAGGCGATCGAGCACATTAATCGGTACGGCTCCCACCATACGGACGCGATCGTCACCGGTGCCCTGGCCGCGGCGCGCCGGTTCGCGGCCCGCGTCGACAGCGCCGCCGTGTTGATCAATGCCAGCACACGGTTCAATGACGGCGGCGAATTCGGCCTCGGCGCCGAGATTGGCATCAGCACCGACAAGTTCCACGCCCGTGGCCCGTGCGGGCTCACCGAGCTGACGAGCTACAAATATATCGCCTATGGCACGGGGCAGATCCGGTCCTGAAATCAAGTTTTTCAACCTTCACGATGGTCGACACAGGATAAGTCATGGCCGACGACGTACTGAGCCAAGATGAAGTCGAGAGCTTACTCAGCTCGTTGGATACGGTGACCCCGGAGACGCCACCGACGCCGGCGGCACCGGCCACGGCGTCCGCCGCGCCGGCGCGGCCGCGCGAATTGGTCACGGCCTATGATTTCAAGCGTCCCGAACGAATCGGCAAGGAACAGATGCGCGCCTTGCAGTCGCTGCATGAGGGGATCGGCCGAAATTTCGGTGCCGGGCTTTCATCGCTGTTGCGCAACGTCGTCGAAGTCAAACTGACCAGCGTCGACCAGCTGACCTACAGCGATTTCATCTTTAGTCTTGAGAGCCCGACTTGCTTCAATCTACTGACCGCCGCCCCGCTGGAGGGGAATCTGATCCTGGATATCAACCCGAGCATTCTCTATCCGATCATCAATCAACTGCTCGGGGGTGGCACGGAAACCGGTTCCGTCGGCCGCCGTCCGCTCACCGAAATCGAATTGCGTTTGACTTCGCGCGTCACGAATCTGTTCTTGAGTGATTTGCGCCGCGTATGGGCCAACATCTTGCCACTTGATTTCCAGGTGGTCCGGATCGAAAGCAATCCGCAGCTGGTGCAAATCGTGCCACCGAACGAAGTCGTCGTGCTCATTTGTTTCGAGTTAACATTGGGGAACGGCGAGGTACGTGGAATGATGCAATTGTGCATCCCGTTCAATGCCATCGAACGGATTGGCAACAAGTTGACGGCCAACAGCTGGGTTGGCTACACGCGCGTCGAGCCGACGGACGAATCCTATGCGCACATGGGGCGCACCCTCGAAGGCGCGACCGTGGAACTGGTCGCCACGCTCGCCCGCTCCAAGATCACGACCGCCGATCTACTCGGGTTGCGCGTCGGGGATATCATTAGCACCGAGAAGGCCATCTGCGCACCGCTGGAAGTGGCCGTGCAAGGCACCGCCAAGTTCTTTGCGTTTCCCGGCGCGATCCGCGGGCACAAGGCAATTCGCATCGCGGATGTGAAGAAACCCGGAGAATAAGGTGTTTTTTGTCCGGTCGGACACTCGACTGAACGCGATCGGACGATTACTCTTTTGGGTGAATCACATGACCCACGCAACCGCATGACGCCCCGCGTTCCGGAACGGGGAGCGGCGCGTCCCGCGCGACGATTATTCTTGGAAAGGACCCCTGCGATGCCCGAACACGTTGTGATCATTGGGAGTGGACCAGCTGGATGGTCTGCCGCGATCTACGCGGCGCGCGCGAATTTGAAGCCGCTCGTCTTTGAAGGCGCCATCACGGAAGAGAACCGCGTCAACGGCACGTTGCCGCTCGGTCAATTGGCTTTAACGACCGAAGTGGAGAATTATCCCGGCTTCCCCACCGGCCAGCTTGATCAGTTTCTCAGGACCGCGATTGACGAAAGTCGGCTGCAGATGATGCCGCCGACCAGCACCGAGCCGCACGCCGTGGAGGGCCCGGAACTGATGGAACTTATGCGCCAACAGGCGGTCAATTTTGGCACGCGCGTGATCACCGACGACGTCGTCAAAGTCGAACTGAGTGCCCAGCCGTTCGTGGTCGCCACGCGCGAAGGCCAGTCGGTCCAGGCGCTGACCCTGATCATCGCGACCGGTGCCCGCGCCAATTACCTGGGACTCCCGTCGGAACAGGAATACAAGAACCGCGGCGTCAGTGCGTGCGCCGTATGCGACGGCGCGTTGCCCCGTTTCCGCAACCGGCCGGTCGTCGTCGTCGGGGGGGGCGATTCGGCGATTGAAGAAGCAAGTTACTTGACCAAATATGCCTCGGTCGTCTATCTGGTCCATCGGCGTGACGAGCTGCGGGCGTCACGCATCATGCGTGAACGGGCGGTCAACAACCGAAAAATCGAAATCGTCTGGAGTCACGTGGTCGATGAAGTGCTCGGCACCCCGCAGGCTGGCATGACCGCCGTTCGTCTGCGGAGCACGAAAGACGAATCGGCACGTGAACTGGAAGCCACCGGAATGTTTCTGGCCATCGGCCACACCCCCAATACCGGGTTCCTGAACCACCAGTTGGCGCTGACGGACAAGGGCTACATCGTGCTCCCGAAGCCGTTTCGAACATGGACGAGCGTCGAGGGCGTCTTCGCCGCCGGGGATGTCGCCGATGACTACTATCGGCAAGCGGTCACGTCCGCTGGTAGCGGGTGCCGCGCGGCATTGGACGCCGAGCGTTACCTCGCTTTGCATGACGAGGCATGACCCGCTACACTGGGCGGAACGTGCGGGTCTGACGCGACGCGTCGGGTCGCTGCTGCCGTCCGATGGTCTCCAAGCACAGGTTCGTTGTAATCATGGACAAGATCTCTATCGTGCGGGCACGGCAACCGGACGCGATCGGTGATCTGGCACGCGTTTCCGGTTGGGTCCGAACGCGGCGCGATTCGAAGGCCGGCTTCAGTTTTCTCGAGGTCAACGACGGTTCCTGCCAGGCGAATCTGCAGGTTATCGTCGACCAGGCGGTACCCAACTACGCCACGGAGGTCAAACGACTTGGCGCTGGCTGCAGCGTCACGGTTGAGGGCCTCATCAAGCAATCCATGGGCAAAGGACAAACGACCGAACTGCACGCCCAGCAGGTGCTCGTTCATGGCTGGGCCGACCCCGCATCCTACCCACTGCAAAAGAAACGGCATTCCTTCGAGAAACTACGCGAGTGGGCACACCTTAGACCACGGACCAATACGTTCGGTGCCGTCGCCCGCGTGCGTAACCAGATTTCCATGTCCATCCACCAGTTTTTTCAGGAACATGGGTTTCTGTACGTGAACACCCCGATCATCACGGCGAGCGATTGCGAGGGTGCCGGCGAGTTGTTCCGCGTCACGACGTTGGACTTGGAGAATCCGCCACGCGGCGACGGCGGCCGTGTCGACTACCGCCAGGATTTCTTCGAACGCCCCAGCTATCTGACCGTGAGCGGCCAGTTGGAAGCTGAAATCTACGCCACGGCGCTGACCAAGGTCTACACGTTTGGCCCGACGTTCCGCGCTGAAAACTCCAATACGTCACGCCACCTGGCCGAGTTCTGGATGGTCGAACCGGAAATCGCCTTTTGCGACGTGTTCGACAACATGGATTTGGCCGAACAGTTCTTGAAACGCATCTGCCACGATGTCCTGGAAAACTGCCTGGACGACATGAGTTTCTTCAACTTGCGGATCGATACGACCGTGATCGAGACGTTGCGCAAAATTGTCGAAAGTGATTTCGTCCGTCTGCCGTATACGGACGCGGTCGAGATCCTGGAACAGAGTGGTTATGAATTCGAATTCCCGGTCGCCTGGGGTAACGACCTCCAGTCGGAACACGAACGCTATCTCACGGAAAAGAAGTTCGATGGCCCGGTGATCTTGTTTGACTACCCGATGACCATCAAGCCTTTTTACATGCGCGTCAATGACGATCAGCGCACGGTGCGTGCCATGGACGTGCTCGTCCCCAAGGTCGGCGAGATCATCGGTGGTAGCCAGCGTGAAGAACGCCTCGATGTGCTGGCCGAGCGCATGCGTCAACAAGATCTTAACCCGGATGACTATTGGTGGTACTGTGATCTGCGCCGCTTTGGGACCGTGCCGCATTCGGGCTTCGGTTTGGGTTTGGAACGGGTCGTCCAGTTCATCACGGGCATGACGAATATTCGCGACGTGATCCCGTTTCCACGTACTCCCGGCAACGCTGAGTTCTGATCGCGCTCGGCGCGTCTGTCCGACCATTCTTTTTTGAAGGAACGATTCCCCGTGCTTCGAGAGGCAATCCGATTAACCGGGCTGGTTTTGTCTGATATGTTCAAAGGTTCCGCGTCCAGTATTCCCCATACGGAGGACACGCTGGCGACCGTGAAGAAGAATCTGGCCAAGAAAAAAGCGGTCTTGATTGATGTACGCGAACGGGGCGAATGGAACCACGGGCATCTTGCGCAAGCAACTCTGGTTCCGTTAACTGAGCTCAGCGCGCGACCGGAAGACGCGGTGGCCGAGCTGCCCAGGAACAAAACCGTCTACGTGCATTGCGCGTCGGGGCATCGTTGCCTGATCGCGGCGCGCTATCTGCATGACATGGGGTTTGACGTCCGCCCTCTGCGCCCGGGATTCCGCACGCTGGTCCAGGCCGGATTTCAACCCGATTGACTTTGCCCCAGGTGCAACGAATTTCGGCCCACAAGGAGTCGAATGCGGGCCACGCCCGCCCCCCCCCATGAAGGGCTCCCCGTGAAGATCCTCCCGCCTTGCGGGCGGAGTGCGCGTTAGGGGATTTCGGTTCCATAGATCGGTTGTGGCTAATTGGACGGGCGAGTATACTGTAGCGTTTCGCGAAAACGACCCTGTTGAACCACCTGGATTTAGGCACGAAATCCAGCAACTTGGCCATACGGGACGCCCCCTAAGAGTGATGGGACCGCTGTGCGATTCTTGCTGATTGACCGAATAACCGAGCTGCAACCGGGTGAGTCGATCACGGCCGTCCGGGCATTGACGCTGGCGGAGGAGTATCTGGAAGACCATTTTCCACGGTTTCCGGTCATGCCCGGCGTGATGATGCTGGAGTCGATCTGCCAAGCCAGCGCCTGGCTGATCCGGAAGACCGACGATTTCTCCCACTCAATGGTGGTACTGCGCGAAGCGCGCAACGTGAAATACGCGGATTTTGTTTCTCCGGGACAGTTGCTGACGGTGACGGCACGCATCGTGAAACGCGAGGGGGATCTGACAACAATCAAGGCGGAGGGCAAAGCAGACGACCGCGCTGCGGTCAGCGCCCGCTTGATCATGGAGCGTTACAATTTGGCCGATCGGTATCCACCGCGTGCCCCGACCGATGCGTTCATCATTCGATGGCTGCGCGGTCAGTTTGGCAAGCTATACCTACCAGTCCAATCAGAATAAGATGACTTGCAATTGATTTGGAGACGAAGTCAATGGCACCAACGCAGCAAGAAGTTTTTGACAAGGTTCAAGAAGCGCTCGTCGACGCTTTGGGCGTGGATGACGACGAAGTCACGACCGACGCCACGATCGTTGGCGATTTGGGCGCCGAGTCAATTGACTTTCTCGACATTGTTTTTCGCCTGGAGAAGGCATTTGACATCGAGATCCCACGCACGGAGCTGTTTCCAGAGGATATTCTGCGGAACGCTGAATACGTCCATGACGGTCGGCTGACTCAGGCCGGGATCGACCAGCTCAAGGAGCGGATGCCATTTGCTGATCTGAGCAAATTCGAGGAGAATCCGGCGGTCCAGGAGTTTGCCAACAGCTTGACAGTCAGTGACTTGTGCAAATACATCGAATCGAAGGTCGGCGCGACGGAGTAATCGGTGTGCGATGGTTCTGGTTTGACCGATTTATCGAATTCGAGCATGGGCGTCGGGCCGTGGCGATCAAGGCGGTCACGCTGGCCGAGGAGGAGCTCGACAACTACTTGCCCGGTTTTCCCGTGCTGCCACCACCGCTGATTGTCGAGGGATTAGCCCAAACGGGCGGGTTGCTCGTTGGCGAACAAAACGAGTTTCGCGAGCGTGTCGTATTGGCCAAAGTGGGCAAGGCTCGATTCCACTTC
>CAZSOG010000159.1:0-8200 GCA_964607555.1 uncultured Pirellulaceae bacterium
TGATCAACACTAATGATACCGCCCTGGAAAGTCTGCAACACTCAACATGGATCCGGCAGGTCGCGAAAAAGTCGAAGGCACTTCAAGGTGAGGTTTTCCGATATTAGCGAGAATTAGCGTCGATTAGTGTTCTTTTTCTTCTGGTCCGTGAACAGTTACAATTTCGCTTTCAACACTCTTTCAGTGGAAGGTCCCGAGCATGCCAGGAGCCCATCACGACCGAGTCGCATCACGCTTTGATCGGCGCAGCACGTGGCGAATACTGCTGGTCGGTTTATTGGCGTTCGGCACGCCGTTGATGTCGTGCCGCGTGGACGCGGCGGAGCGACCGAATATTATCTTTCTGCTTGCCGACGACATGGGGTATGGGGACCTGGCTTGTTACGGTCGGACGGATATCGAGACGCCCGTCCTGGACCGGCTGGCCAAGCAGGGGGTCCGGTTCACCGACCACTACGCCAACGGCCCGGAGTGCTCACCGACGCGCGCCGCGTTTCTTACGGGACGGTACCAGCAGTGGGTTGGCGGTCTGGAGTGCGCCATCGGCACGGGTAACGTGGGCCGATATGATGACGCGATCCGCCTGCGCGAGACGCACGATTTGGGGCTTCCGACTTCCGAGCAGACCATCTCGCGTCTCCTGAAGGACGCGGGGTACGCGACCGGCATCACGGGCAAGTGGCATTTGGGATACGAGCCGAAATTCGCGCCACATCTGCATGGTTTCGACTACACGTTTTACTGCATTGGTGGCGGCATGGATTACTTCCATTATTTGGATACGGTGGCCGGCTACAATCTGTTCCAGAACGGCAACCCGATTTGCCGGCAGGGCTATTTCACCGATCTCGTGACGGATGAAGCGATCCAATTCATCCGTGCGCATCGGGCCGGACCTTTCTTCCTGTACGTGCCCTACACGGCGCCGCACGCGCCGTTCCAGGGCCCCAACGACTACCGTGACGACCCATTGCCACTCGATTCGCCGCTGTGGAAACAAGGCAAAGCACCCCCGGACGTGTATATCGCGATGATTGAGCGGCTTGATCAGCAAATCGGGCGGCTGCTGGCGTGCGTAGAGCAGCTGGGTCTGGCCGGCAATACGGTGGTCATCTTTGCCAGTGACAACGGCGGGACGGCCAGTGCCCGGAACGCGCCCTATTCCAACATCAAGGGCACGACGTTCGAAGGCGGCATCCGGGTCCCCGCGATCGTTCGCTGGCCGGGAGTGATCGCGGCGGGAATTACGTCCCACCAACCGTGTATCACGTTCGATTTCACCGCGTCCATCGCACGCATCGCGGGCGCGCATCCGTCCCCTGCCAAGCCATTCGAAGGAATCGACATCATTGACCACGTGGCGCGCCGCGCACCCGATATCACGCGCGTGCTGTATTGGCGCAAAGCCCGTGGCAATACGGTCTGGATGGGGGTGCGGGACGGGAACTTGAAGTTCGTGGCGCGGCAACGGGGCGACCAATACGAAGACCACCTGTTCGACCTCGCCACCGACCCCCCAGAAAAAAACGATTTGAAAACCCAACGTCGCGCCGATTTCGTTCGAATTCGCACGCTTTACCGTACGTGGGAAGAGCGCACGCGACGCAACCGGCGTGGGCGCCCAACGGTGATGGCAAGTGGCTCGAAAGAGGGGTAGGCGGGCGAACAAAACGCCGGCGAACGCAGTAGAATGGGTACGAGCACGGAACGTCGGGTAGTCGTTCACGACGCCGGCTATCAAGGAATACTGATCCTCACTGATCAACACGAATGATACCGCCCTGGAAAGTCTGCAACACTCGACATGAATCCGGCAGGTCGTGGAAAAGCCGAAGGCATTTCAAAACAAGGTTGTCCGATATCAGCGAGAATTAGTGTTGATTAGTGTTCTTTTTTTCTTCTAGTCCGTGAGCCGTTGCAACGCTGGTTTGTCCCTACGCGATCTACTGCAGTCCGATGCGACGAACTTCACGTAATTATCCGAGGTAATCGGTGCGCTGGGCGCCCGATTCCGGGAGCGGGGAAAAGAATATGAGTAACGAGGAAGCGCAAGGCAGCACCGATCCGGATCAGCGCCGCGCCAGCAAGCCTTCTCGGGAAAGCATGGGGCGGGGTTTCTTATTCCCGGTGATTGTCATCGGCATCGCGACCGTTCTCATGATCGGCTATTTCGTCGGTGGGTGGCGCGTGCGACCGAGTGGCCTTGCCACCAATCCACCACCTGGACCACCGGATATCGCATCGCCAACCGAGTCCGCGGATTCGCGCGCGGATAAGGCTGTGGGCGGCACGGCTCGCACGGGCGAAAAATCGGCAAAAGGGGGCGCGGCGAGCGCCGGCAAGAAAACGACCGCATCGCCCCGAACCAACCGGCCCGGAATTGGCATCGACCGCCTGTTTGGTAATCACGTCGAGGTCAAACCGAAATCGGTCGCACCGCTGATCGAAGAGTCCAAGCAGGTTGTGGCGTGCGTCGCGGCGGCATTTCCAGGGGACCCGGATGCGTCGGAAGTTGCCGCGCGATTATACTTCCGTCTGGGGGAAACACATGCCGCGGAAGAGGCATGGAACCGATGCTTGAAACTCAACCCGAAATTCGTGTACGCCTATCATGGGCTTGGCCGAGCCGCCGCGAAACGGGGCGATAACAAGCGTGCCATCGAGCTCTTCCGTAAGGCAATCGCGATCGACCCGAATGCATATGACGTGCAAATCGACTTGGGACAAACGCTGATCGACTCCAACCAGATGAAGCCGGCAATTGAGTTGCTTGACGAAAACGTCAAGCACGACCCGCGTCGCCATCGCGGCTATGTCCTGCTCGGCATGGCCTATATGCAATTGGAAGACTTCCAGCGGGCGAAAACTTGCTATCAAGCCGCGCTCGACGCGTTTCCGCAGCACGCCAATGCGTGTTTCGGTTTGGCATCCGCGTGCGCGCGACTGGGCGAGGTCGAGGAGGCCAAGAAGCAGATGGCTCGATTTCGCAAGTTGCGAACCGAGGAACGGGAGATCGGCACACGGGAGCGAAATACATTCGATGATCTGGGCTCAATGTGTATCGATACGGCTGCTTCGTATGCCGCTGCCGCACGTATTTGTCACGTGCATCAGGATCCGGCCGATACCAGACTTTTGTGTCTCCGCGCCGCGGCGTTGGATCCGAAGAACACGGATTGCCGCCAGGCACTCGCGTGGCTCTATTTGCAGAGCGGCAAACTGGACCAGACGATTCAAACTTTCCGAGAGCTGATGCAACTGGAGCCCGAGAATATGCATTATCCCCTGCAAATCGCGACTATTTATGCATCCATGGGCCGGCCGTTGGAAGGTGAGCGATTCTTGCGCGACGTGACCGAGTCGGCGCCGGAAAACGCCGCCGCGTACGTGGCGCTTGCGAATTTTCTGCTCATGCGAAACGCGAAACTGAGCGAAGCCGTTGCCCTGGCACACAAAGCCACGCGGTTGGATAAGTCACCGGCCAATTACGTGTTGCTCAGTACCGCGTTGGAGAAGACGGGTGACATTCCCGGCGCGATCGAAGCCTTGTCGGTGGCCGTGCAGCGGGCACCGAATAATCCGCGGTACCAAAAGGCCTATGAAGCGATCAAGAAAAAATACCAACGTTAGCCTTGCTGGAAAATTGCCCGTGACTCACTCCAAAGACCTCAACGCTCGCCAATGGAGCCGGGCCGGCCTGCGCGCATTGTTGTTGCCGCTGGTGTTCTCGATCGTGGCCGCGCACGGTCAAAGTCCCATCCAGTTCGCCGATGTCACGGCGCGGACGGGGATCACGTTTCGGCACACGGCTGGTGGCAGTGGTCGGCGCTATATCGTGGAGTACATCGCGTCGGGGCTCGCGCTGTTCGATTATGACAATGACGGGGATATTGACATATATTTTCTCAATGGTGCGCCGCTGAAGGGGACGCACCTGGATTACGTCCCGCGTAATGCACTCTATCGGAATGACGGGAAATTTCATTTCACGGATGTCACCCAGCAAGCGGGCGTCGGCGATACGGGGCACGGGCTTGGTGTGACCGTTGCCGACTACGACAATGATGGCGACCAGGATCTCTACATCAACAATTTTGGGCCGAATGTTCTGTACCGCAACAACGGCAACGGCACCTTCGCCGATGTAACCAAGGCGGCGGGGGTCGACAACGGTAACAAGGTTGGGGCGGGAGTCTGCTTCCTGGATGCGGACCGGGACGGACTGCTCGATCTGTACGTGTCAAATTATGTCCAGTTTTCCTACCAGACGCACCATCTTCACTTGCGGCAAGGATTGCCCGCGTTTCCAAGCCCGCTCGAGTACAAGGGGGATCCGGACACGTTGTATCGAAACAACGGCGACGGGACGTTTACGGACATCAGCCAAGCGGCAGGGATCCACGCTCATGGCGGTACGGGCATGGGCATGATCTGCTGTGACTATGATAATGACGGCGATACCGATGTCTTCGTCGGCAATGATGTCATGGCCAACTTCATGTTTCAGAATGACGGAACCGGCAAGTTCGAGGAAGTCGGCATGTACAACGGCACGGCGTTCGACTTGGGCGGGATACCGCACGGCAGCATGGGGATCAGCGACGGTGATTACGATAACGACGGCAGGTTGGACTTCTTTGTGACGAGCTACAGTCGTGAATGGGCCACGCTCTACCGCAATTTGGGGAACGGCCTGTTCGCCGACGTCACGCGCGCCACCGGTGCCGGTCGACTCACTTACCCGCATGTGACATGGGGGAACGCAATGGTCGATTTTGACCACGACGGCGATCGGGACTTGTTCATCGCGTGTGGCCATCTCGAAGACAATATCGAGCAACGAGACGATACCACGACTTACCGGACACCGAATATCCTGATGATGAACGACGGTGCCGGGAAGTTTCTCGACATCACGCAATCCAGTGGCCCGGGAATGCGCGTCAAGAAGAGCAGTCGCGGGGCTGGTTTTGACGATCTGGACAACGATGGCGACGTTGATGTCGTCATTCTCAATTCGTGCGACACACCCACCATCCTCGAAAATACGACCCAAAACAAGAATCATTGGCTCACCATCCGACTCGAAGGGACCAAGACGAATCGGGACGGCGTGGGCGCCCATGTTCGCGTCGTCGCGGGCAAGACCAGCCAGCTCGAAGAGGTACACAGCGGCTGCGGCTACCAGAGCCACTGGGGCAGCCGGCTCGACTTTGGATTGGGTACCCACCGGCAGGCGGACCGGATCGAGGTTCGGTGGATTGGCGGCGGCACGGAAACTTGGCATAATGTGCGTGCGGATCAACGAATCCGATTGACCGAGGGAACCGCTGGCCCCAAATCGTAGACGATCGATTCGAGCCAGCCCGTATGCACCGGCACCGTCCATACAGGGAGAAACTGTGATGCCTACCGATCTGCCCCCCGCCTCGGAGCGTACTCCGGAGCCGCCCACGTCCGTGGCCGTGCCATCCACTTGGAAGAGTAGCGCCATTGGCGCGCTCCTGTTCGGTGTTCTTGGCGGTCTTGTCGCCTGGGTGGCGATTGAGATGTTTCTGCCCATGATCAAGATCCCCGATGAAATCACGTCCAAGATGATGAGCGTGCCCGAACCGATGGTCCAGAAAATCAACCTGAAGCGGGAGATTTTCACGCTGACCGTAATCGGCGGCCTGGTCGGCCTGGCCCTGGCCGTTGGCGAAGGGTTTTCCCGACGCTGTTGGAAATCGGCCATTCTCGGCGGTATCGCGTGTGCGGTGCTCGGCGCCGCGTTCGGAGCGCTGGCCGGTTATGTCGGCCATGTTGCTTACTTGCAGCTTAAGGCGAGTCGCGCCATGTCGGACCTGGTCCGGACGATGGTGGTCCACGGTAGCATGTTCGCGATCATCGGCGGCGGCGTCGGCTTGGCTTTGGGAGCGCTTCTGGTGCGCCGCGTCGGCGCTACGATTAAGTGCTTCATCGCCGGCCTGTTGGCCGCGGTTCTTGCCGTCGTCATTTACACGGTGCTGTCCGCTGTACTTTTGCCCAATGCCATCACCGACGTCGTGATCCCACTGAAGGCCGCCGAACGCGTGCTATGGATCTGCCTCGCCACCGGTCTGCTGGGACTCGTGGTTGCTGCGATCGCCCGTCCGGCAGCACCCAAAAGCACGTAACGTCTGGCACCGTCACGTTTCGCCTGATCGGCATGTCCGTCGCTTTGGAAGCAGATGATGGAAGATGACCCCGCACATGATCGGCCCTGGACCGAGGACGAGTGGGAGCAGTTGTTTCGGCGCAGCGATGTGCGGTCGGCCAGATACGGCGAGCTGTTGGAGACGCTCCGTGATCATCCCGATCGCGATGAGATCATCGCGCGCGAAATGGGCTGGACGCGCGGTCTTTCGGATGAATCATCCGAAACACCCGACTTGGACGCTCCCGTCGATATCGACGCGATGGATCTCGATCCGGAGCTGGAAGAGACCACGCGGCGAGACGAAGAAATGCTCGACGCCATTCCCGCTTACTCCCATGGGCAAGACTGGGGTCTGCGGGTGCATCGCGCGCTGCAACCGTATTTTGAACTGGATCCCACCGTCGAGCTCGAACCGGACGACCCGCTCGTGGTCGCGTTTTCCGACAGTCTGGTAGTCAGCGCGAAAATCGCCGGCGGTCATGGCATCGGGTACGACGAAGACTCGCTTTGCGGTAATATCGTCTGCTGCAAACGGGCGTGGGAAGCTGCCGAACGGGCCGTTCACGCACTCGAGGAACTCGTCGAGTCTGGACAGGTACCCGCCGCGGTCATCCGCCCGTTGCTGGACGACGGCAGGCAAGTGCGTGCATTGGTGCAACAGCACATTGCCGAACTACGATCGCGCGTCTGGTGGCAATGATCTACCGGAAGGCAAACTGCAAAAGAGACACAACCACGAATCGAACTTTTGCCTTGCATCTGTCTCGACTCAGGACGTGCGAAACAAATACTTGCGCAAATCAGTTTCATACGACGCGTGCTTTCAGTGGTTGTTCATGCACGATTGGATAACGACCAAGCTGACCGAGTGGCCGCCAATCAGCTGTCCATTTAATTCCGACCGGATCGGCCACTCCGGTCCACCGATTTGTTCGCCACGATCGTTCACGTGGGCGTTGAACCACGAAGCTGCGTACGACCACAGCAGCACGCCATCAACAATTATGTCCTTCGTGGTAACAATCCCCGTCACAAGAGTCTCAAAGTGACGAACTTAGGACTCGTACGGAATTAACCTACCGTTTTGGTATGCGATTTCCCCCAGAATGCCCGTGTTTTGTCGCGATAATCCGGTAACTTATTTACGGACGAGTTCTTATTGTTGCGCAGCAGCCTACGGCCCCTCGCGACGAACCTCATGAAAAACCCGGACTACACGTCACAGATTGCAATGCCGCGTTTCAGTGAGGCGAGTGGGTCAGGACCGGCGGGGATGAACTCCTGGGCGACGTAGCCCTTGAATCCAGTTTTCACGATCGCGCGCATGACCGCGGGATAGTAGATCTCCTGCGTGTCATCGATTTCATGCCGGCCGGGAACGCCCCCCGTGTGAAAGTGTGCGATGTACTCGATATTCTTGGTCAGCGTATCGATCAAATCGCCTTCCATGATCTGCATGTGATAGATATCATAGAGTAGTTGGAATCGGTCGGAGCCCACGGCGCGACACAGGTCGGCGCCCCACTCCGTGTGATCGCACATGTAGTCCTTGTGATTCACCTTGCTGTTAAGCAACTCCATGACAACCGAGACTTTCTTGGACTCGGCCAGCTTCATCAGCCGCTTCAGACCCTGGGCGCAGTTCTTCAGCCCGGTTTCGTCATCCATGCCATCACGATTGCCGGAGAAGCAAATTACGTTCGGAATGCCGGCGTCGGCCGCCTGCGGGATCAGCTGCTCATAGTCGGCGACCAGCCGGTCGTGCAACTCGATCCGATTGAAGCCTTTCTTGATCCCCATTCCGGCACCGTTGCCCATCGCACAGGTCAAACCGTATTTCTTCAGGGTTGGCCATTCCTTGGGGCCTTGCAAGTCGATTGATTTGATCCCCATCTGTCTGGCCGCCGTGCAGAGTTGGTCAAGTGGAATGCGGCCATAGCACCAACGGCATACGGAATGGTTGATATTGCCTTTCAGAACAGCGGCCGGCTCCGCGCCGTCGGCGTTCTTCGTTCGGTTCAT
>CAZSOG010000160.1:0-8187 GCA_964607555.1 uncultured Pirellulaceae bacterium
GTGGCAGCCTAAGAATCTAACGAGGTTTCACCTCCAACCAACTGACGCACGGCGATGCATTGGAGACCTTCGGTCGCTCCCGTGCGGGGTCAGGAGACCCGCGCACAGCGCTATCCCTTTGCGCTTCCCGCCACCGCCGGGTTCATCCCGGTGGAACGGTGATTCCGCACTACCCGCGTCGCTCACCCGACATCAACTCCCGTGGCGGCTGAACCTTGCCCCAAAAACTTGACTCAAGATCATCAGATTTCCGCCCATAAGGTCTCTAATATCGCTTCATAGTGTACAGCCGTACATGTATCATCGGCTCTCATTTTCTTCCCCAATTTACCAAAAAGGAGTCAGACGTCATTTAGGGCCTCAAGGTCCGCATGCAAACGAGTCGAAGAGAGACGAGACGTTCTATCGATATTTCGATATTGCATGCGCCGAACCAGGCTTGCGATCGCGCGCGATCAAGGCCGGTTCAAGGAGGGGCCATTGGCCAAGTCGACACCGTTGCTGCTGCTTGCCGCCCTCATGCTCGGCGGCTGGTTCTTTTTTCGAAATTACGAGATCGAAGGGCTCGATCAGCTGAAGGTCGTGCCGCGCCGAGCGTCCGGCATCGCGGATAGCGGGCGGTCGGAGCAGGTCGCGGCGGCCGGGGGGGCGATTCGGATTGCGACGTTCAATATCCAGGTGTTTGGTGTCGAGAAGCTCGACCAACCTGCGGTCATGGACATCATTGTCCGAGCGATCCGCCAGTTTGATGTGGTGGCGATTCAGGAGGTGCGGTCGACGCAACAGGACATCATTCCCCGGCTTGTCACGCTGCTGAACGCTGGCGGGCGGCAGTACAGTTACGTGCTTGGTCCAAGGCTTGGCCGAACCAGCAGCAAGGAACAGTATGCTTTCGTGTTCGACGAAGTGACGCTGGAGGTAGATCGCGCGAAGGGCTACACGATCGAGGACCCGGACGATGTTTTGCATCGGCCGCCGTGGGTGGCATGTTTTCGCGCGCGGGGGCCGCCACCGGACCAGGCGTTCACGTTCACACTGGTCAATGTGCACACGGATCCGGACGAAGTCGACGACGAAATGAACCGGATGGACGATGTCCTTTTTTCGGTTCGGTCGGATGGGCGTGGCGAGGATGACGTGATCCTGCTTGGCGATTTCAATGCGGATGATCACCATTTAGGCGAGCTCGGGCGAGTTGCGGGTCTGACCGCGGCGATTTCGGGCACGAACACGAACACGCGTCGGACGCGCCAGTACGACAATTTGTTTTTCCAGTTGCCAGCGACGTCGGAGTACACCGGCCACTCCGGAGTTTTTGATTTTCTCCGGGAGTATAACCTGACGCTTGATCAGGCCCTTCAGGTTTCCGATCACATGCCGGTATGGGCGGAGTTCAGCCGCGTTGAGGGTGGCAGTCCGACGGCGGTTGCCGCGGCGCCGCCTTCGGACACGACGCGTTGAGGCGCGCGCCTTGACAGAATCTCACCTATCGCACGAGAATGCATGCAAGGAGCTAACGCATGCGCATGTCGTGTATTCATTGTGGTCGTGCCTTTTCGATCACCGCCGATCAGCTTGGTGGCCAGGGTCGTTGCCCGCACTGTCATGGCGCGATTCGCCTGCCGAACGCGACGGATGAGCAGGAAGAGGTGATCGAGAGAGTCGAGCCATCCCATTGGATGCAGAACTCGCTGTCCGGCCTGCTGTCATTAGTCTTCCACATGATCTTGATACTCATCCTGGCCTTGATCAGCTACGAT
This sequence comes from uncultured Pirellulaceae bacterium, assembly GCA_964607555.1. Taxonomy (GTDB): domain Bacteria; phylum Planctomycetota; class Planctomycetia; order Pirellulales; family Pirellulaceae; genus JAJSAJ01. The sequence continues at coordinate 1,761 of CAZSOG010000160.1, forward strand.
GCGTCAACCGGTGAGGGGTTGGGCGAGGACGTATTGATCGGCACGCTACCGAGCGAGAAGCTTGGGGAGTCGGACGAACAGGAGCTGAAGGCGGCGGAAGTTGTCACGCCGTCGCGCGATGCATTTGACGAATCGCTCGACGTGCAGCCGCCCGTGGACTCGACGGAATCAATGAATGCCGAGCAACTCGCGGTCGCACCGCCATCGACGGGTGGTGACCAGTCAGGCGCATTCGATCTGGGCGCCGTGACCGTGGGCGGCGGGTCCATGGCGGGAGGCAGTTGGGACGGTCTGCTTCAGTCACTGCGTCGCTACGGTCTGGACATTGTCATTACTTTTGACAGTACGGGGAGCATGCAGGGCGAAATTGACCAGGTGAAGCTGCAGATTCAGCGCATTGGCACGATCCTTCTGAAACTGGTTCCGAAAGCGCGGATTTCGATTTGTACCTATCGAGATCAAGGCGACGTTTATATTGCACGCGGGCTTCCGCTGACCAGCGATCTCGGTCGGATTCAGAGTTTTCTTGCGAATGTGCGCGCGGCGGGCGGAGGCGATGAGCCGGAGGCCGTGCATGCCGGACTGACCTGGGCTGTTGAAAAGAACTCGTTTCGGCCGCGTGCGCGGAAAGTCATTCTACTATTCGGTGATGCGCCGCCACACCGTTCGGAACTGGCCCTGTGCTTGCGTGTCGCGTCGGATTTTCATGGCCAGCAGCAAGGTGTTGTCAGTACCGTGACATGCCGTTCGTTTCGCAAGTTGTCCGAATTCGTGCAGATCGCCGAAGTGGGGGGGGGCGAAGCGTTCCTGACGTCGGATGAACGCCAAATCATGACCCAGTTGATGGTCCTCGTGTTCGGCAGCCGCCACCGGGCGAAAGTGCTCGAAGCCTTCAAGTTGCTCGACGCGCGGTAGTCCGGCTCCCCGTCAACGTAGAGCGGAGGGGCAAGAAACCGGGCGGCAGGACGTTGATTCGTTGCCACGGCGGACGTGGCCGTCCAGTGTACGTTCTTGCATCTCGTTTTTTTGGGCCAGAGTCCTACTCGGCGGCGCCGGTTGCCGGCACCGTGGAGGACCAAGGGTTGGGCCAATCACCCCAGTGTTCCAGATAGTCGGCGAATGCCTTGGATTGTGTTTGGTGATCGATCAACCACTGTTTTGTTTCCCCGACCAGTTGCTGTTCACGTTTCAGATCGATGCGGCCGGTCAAGACGCTGACACGCAGGAAAACGAAATACGTGTCCAGCACGTCGCAGCGACAGTATTCGTTGATGAGCGCCAGTTCACCCGCGTCGTAGAGGTCTTGGACCATGTGGCCCTGGACGTCCATCTTGCCCGGTTTGCCGAGTAGATTGGCGGCCAGGTTCAAGCCGCCCGTGAACCGTGTCGCGCCGAAATTCGTCAGCACGTCATGAAGGTCAAGATGTGCGGTGATATTGTATCGATTGCGCGGCTGGTCGTAGGTCCGCGCCTGTAAATTGAACCAGTTTGGGATGCCGATGCCGTATCGATACGCGGACAACTCCAGCAATGGAACATCAAATGTGCGGCCATTGAACGTGACCAGCGTTGGCTGACCGTACGCCGTCCAGCCACGCCAGAAATGCTCGGTGATAACATGCGGGCGAAAGCCTGGTTCGTCGAGCACGACGAGATCGAGCAAGCGGAGGTCCTCGGCAACTTTAGCGACGGCGACTGAAATGGGGACTTGGTACGTGTAGGGAATGAAGTCGGAATCATGTTTTTCCATCAGTTCGCCACGGTAGCGTGCGACGGCGTCGTGAGCGGCCAGCTGGTCGCCCGGATAGCGCAGCTTGGACACCAAGGAACCATCGGCAACACTCTCGATATCAAAGACCAGATAGCGGACATTTGTGGCCACGATAAGATTCCCCACGGGAACGGAGTACTCAGGCGGACCAAGGGTTGTGCAGGGCCCGTCGACGGTGCGGCGCAACACGCCATTTGCCGCGTCTAGCCTACCATATTCCGTGCCCGCATGCACCCGTGCGACGCCGTGCCGTGGCGGACGCGTTGCGCCGAGCGGTCCGGGTGGGAATCCACGCGATTCGATGCATGATGCCCTGGACAAAGGCACGGCACTGGCCAATACTGACGACCAAGCCACCGCGGTGGCGAACCCTGTTTTCAAGTGCTAACCAGATGGGACAGAGGACCGTACATGATTGATCGCCAACAGCTTCTGGAGCGATTTCTACGCTACGTGGCCATTAATACGACGGCGGACGAAGCCGCGCGGACTTATCCAAGCAGTGCCGGGCAAATCGAGTTGGGACAACTCTTGGTGCGCGAGTTGCAAGCGCTTGGTATCCAGGATGTTCAACAAGATTCGCACGGGCTCGTCCTGGCGATGCTCGATTCCAATGTGGATCGCGATGTCCCGGTCGTGGCCTTCAACGCGCACTTGGATACGTCGCCGGAGACCACCGGCGCGAATGTTCGGCCACGGGTGCTCCAATACCAGGGCGGCGATATTCGCTTGTCGAGTGACGTGAATCAGGTGATTCGGCGCGCGGACAACCCGGAGCTTGAGTCGTTGGTTGGATGCACCCTGATTACCACCGATGGCACGACGCTGTTGGGGGCCGATGATAAGGCGGGAGTGGCTATCATCATGCAGGCCGTGACAGCGCTCGTCGAGCATCCCGAGCTGCCGCATGGTCCGCTCCGCGTGCTCTTCACGTGTGACGAGGAAATTGGCCACGGGGTCGACCACGTGGACGTCGAGCAACTGGGGGCGGATGTCGCGTATACGCTCGATGGTGAAGGGGCCGATTCGATTGACGTGGAAACGTTCTCGGCCGATTTAGCCCATGTTACGTTCCGGGGCGTTAATATCCATCCCTCGATCGCCAAGGGGCGTATGGTCAATGCGGTGCGCGCGGCCGGCCGATTCTTGGACTGCCTGCCGCGCGACACGCTGGCTCCCGAGACGAGCGCGGATCGCGAGGGGTTTTTGCACCCGTACGTTGTGGTGGGTGGTGTCGCGGAAGTCAAGATGAAGGTACTGGTGCGTGATTTTGAAACGGAGGCGCTCCCCCGCCACGCGCGTTTGTTGGAGGAGATCGCGCGACGCGTCGAAGGTGAAATCGACGGGATTCACATTAACATCGATATTCAGATCCAGTATCGCAATATGGCGGATGGTCTGCGGGAGGAACCGCGTGCCGTCCAGTATGCTGAAGAGGCACATCGCCGTCTGGGACGGACACCACGTCGGACCATCATCCGTGGTGGCACGGATGGTTCGATGCTGACCGAGAAAGGTCTGCCGACTCCCAACCTCGCGTCCGGCCAGCACACGCCCCATAGCCCCCTCGAATGGGCCTGTCTTGAGCAGATGCAGCAGGCCGCCGAATTGCTTATCGCGCTGGTGGCGGTCTGGGCAGAAAAAGGACTGGACGCGACCTGAGTCGAGCTGCCGCACGCCAAAAAACGCCGTCCGACGTTGGGCTTGGCCACGCCGATTGGGCGCACGAACTTCCGCGGCGCATGATGCGGGCCTGTTTTTCGGCAAAATCAGTAAACTCAAACACGTGTGCGGGCCGAATTAACCAGATGCCTGCACGTGCTATTTGCCTGTGCGTGACGGCGCTTTTCACGGGCTGAAAACGGCCAGTCGATTGGCCAACTTGTCCTGGAATCGGGGATTTCTGGCGCGCTGGCTGGGATACGTGATTTTTCTGGAGTTTCCCATCGACGCTCCAGGATCACGTACTGGTGTGCGTGCCGTCGCTGGCCATCGGGTGGCGTTTCGCCTGGTCAAAACGGATGCGGTTGCGAGGAACACACCTGTGACTCGACTTTCCATCGTAATCCCGTGCCTTACGGGCGCGGACCAATTCGAAACGGCGCTCGCGTCCGTGCTTCAGAACCGGCCGGCGCACGCCGAGATCATCGTCTTGCAGCCGCGCGCCTATGACGATCCTTACGATTTGGCGAGCGAGGTGCGGTTTGTCGAAGTGCCGGGAGCCCGTGATGCGATCGATCTGATCAACCGTGGTCTCCATGTTGCCAAAGGTGATATCTTTCATTTACTGGCATGCGACACGGAGGTTGTCGAGGGGTGGGCGGAAGGTGCGCTTGCCTGTTTCCGCGATGGAGACGTTGGTTGCGTTATACCCACTCTGGTGCAGTGTGGTGGGATCGACCGGGTGGAAGTGCGCGGTCTGGCGTTTGATGGAACGCGCATTTCCTGTGTCGCCGGACGGAAACCGGTTGTTACCAACGACGGAACACAGATCATTGGACCGACGTTGAATGCGGGTTTTTATCGCCGGCGCGCGCTGCTGGAACTGGGTGGATTTGAGGCAGCAGTTGGCACCGAGTGTATCGGGTTGGACGCGGCAATGGAGCTGGAATCGATGGGGCTCCGTACGGTACACGCCGACGGATGTGTTGTGTTTTCTGGTGCCAAGCCGGCCAAATCGAAGTGGTCGCGCCAATCGGGACGCCGGGCGGAACATCTCTATTGGCGGCAAATGTCGGCGGGGCCAGGCGTGCGTACCCTGTCAACGCATGTCGGGGCAGTGACGAGGGAGCTGGCCGGACATTTCTACAATCCTCGACTCTGGCTGCACTTTTGGGGTCGCATCCAGGCGGGGATCGAACTGGCGATGTTCATGCGGCCGATCACTCGGCGCGACAACGCTTCCGGGCCGCGCCGTTCGAGGTGCGCGCCGATGTTGCCAGCGACACTTGCCGCGCCGCGCACGGCGCGATCCGCGGCGAAATCGTCGCGCCGCCGCGCCGCTTGACCGGGGCTGGTGACCGTTCGCGATGTTCGCCATCGGTGCGGAAGACTGGCCTTCGCGGGCTAACCGCCGTGGGCCGCTCGAGTCGTTCGACCCCATGCCTGGCTGTCCGTGTCAGCTGCCGGTGCAGGGGTCGCCGCGACCAGCGCGAAGCAGGACAGCAGAATTTGGAACGCGGCCAACAGCGCGGGGTGGATTCGAGTTGGCGCGGGATCCGCGCAACCGTTCGCAGCGCCAACCGACCATTGTCGCGTCCTTTCCCAGCCACCAGCCGTTCGTCGCCAGCCGTCGTCGGAATGTCCTGTTTCGGCTAACTCGGCACGTGAACTACCACCGATGGCGGGTATTCGCGTTGAAACCCAACCGATACTGGCGAGGATCAGGATTGTCACGGCTGCTGTCCGCAATGTGTCACCTCAAGGAACAATCAGGAGTCAATCGGAAGTCTTATTTCACATTTGGCAGGCCCAAGACAGCGCGGCGATGAGGGTGCCCTGGCACAAGTCAGTTTCTCCGCGGCAGTTTCTCGGATGCTGGAAGACCTCGGTTGCAATCACCGCGCCGGCCCGGAGCCAGATTTTCATGGCAAGCTCCAAGTTGTTGTGAAATCAGCAGTTAGTTCAAATCCTTGGGACGTCGAAGGCGGGCTGGGACGTTGCGTTAACTCATCGCGATGAAGGCGATGTGTTGTTTTTTGGCAGCGCTGGGACCGATCGTATTGCCGTGCAGTGCCCCGATGTTGAGCGGCGTACCGAGGGCGTGATGGGGGGCGAATCTGTCCCCAACTGCGGCGCTTTCGGCGTTTCGGAGACGGCCGTCATGGATGGGCGGATTTTACGCGGAAAAGTGCTTGCCGCCGCGGGACGGGTGACCTAAGTTTCAACGGAGACACTTCGTCGGGTAGGGGGATCGGCGCGACGCACCGCGCGGAGAAGGAGTACGACGAGGCGCGCGCGGCCTGGGGCGCGTTCCTCGAGCGCCATCCGCTCGACTCGCGCGCGCGCTCGGTCTCGTTCTCCCTGGGCGAGATGCTGACCGAGGAGGCGGCCGACCTCGAGCAGGCGCCCGAGAACGACGCGCACCGTGACGAGCTGCTGCGCGCGGCGATCGCGCAGTGGGAGAAGCTGGTCGCGAAGTACCCGACGTCGGACGAGGCCTCCCAGGCCCTTTACCGCGCGGGCGAGGTGCAGGAGCACCAGCTCCTCGACCTGAGCGCGGCGTTCGAGAGCTACCGCCGCTGCAACTTCGGCCCGTGGGCCGGCCGGGCCGCGACTCGCATCAAGCTCATGGCCACGCCGTCGCTGTCGATCTTCACCGAACGCACGTGGCGCTCGGACGAGCCGGCGCGCGTCGACATGCAGGTGCGCAACGTCGAGAACGTCGAGGTGCGCATCTACGCCCTCGACCTGGAGGCCTACTTCCGCAAGCACCTGACCCACCGCCAGATCGAGGACCTCGACCTCGACCTGATCGCCGCCGACCGCACGCTCGAGCTCGACGTCGACGGCTACGAGAAGCTCAAGCCGATCGAGCAGGCGATCGAGCTGCCGGTCGAGGGACCCGGCGTGTGGGCCGTGACCGTCACGGCCGGCGATGTGCGCGCCACGACGCTCGTCATCCGCAGCGACATCGACGTGATCGTCAAGAGCTCG